>NZ_JACJES010000010.1:0-11706 GCF_014164175.1 Pseudoalteromonas sp. SG44-5
ACTCAGTAGTGAAACGAAACAGCGCCGATGATAGTGTAGCATTTGCTATGTGAAAGTAGGACATTGCCAGGCTCCAAATTGTAGAAAGCCCGACTAGAAATAGTCGGGCTTTTTTACGTCTGCAGGAAAGTGAAGTTCGTACAATTAATGCACACTCACATCCCCTAACACGTAAGTCGGGCGAGCGTAGCGACACCCGACACTCAAATCATAAAAACATCACCACTAGCCAATGAATGTGGTGCATTTGCACTGTGACTCTCCACCGCTGTGGGCACTTACGACATTCTACTGCGTTGTCGCTACGAAGTAGCGCGCCGACTCCAAATCGAGATAGCCCGATTGAAAATAATCGGTTTTTTTACGTCTGCAGAAAAGTAAAATTCAAGTCATTAATAAGTAAAACTCAAAGATAAAAAAATACTATGCTGATAAACTCAAAGTACATTTATTTTAGACTTGTATGAGCATGACAGCATTTTCTAGCCGAGTTTATTTACTGCGACATGGTGAGCTTACGACTAAAGATGTTTTAGCGGGGCATACCGATTTTATATTGAGTAAAAAAGGGTTTGAGCAGTTAAATATCGCCTGTGGCAGGTTAGCAAATATTGATTTAGTTACCTCATCGTCTTTAAAGCGCTGTAGTGAGTTTGCTCGGCAATTTTGTGATTTTAATAAAATACCACTGAATATAACCGACGATATTAAAGAGTTTAACTTTGGTGATTGGGATGGCCAAAGCTATGATGAACTGTGGCAGCATACTAAAACACCGACAATTGGTGACTTTTGGCAAAGCCCTTGGCTCGTGACGCCACCTAACGGTGAAAGCATGGCTCATTTTTATCAGCGCATAACAACGTGGTGGCAGCAATTATTAGTTAATACTATTTGCCAAGGTGCTCGCTCACAACTTGTAATTACGCATGCAGGAGTAATAAAGCAATTACTCGCTATTATTTGTCAGGTGCCAAAACAGTTAAATTATCAAAATATATTTACTGTGGGTTATGGCAAGGTTATTTGTATCGATATATTTTTTGATGAAAATGGCCAAGCTTGGCCTAAAATTATTTTTTAAAAACGCCTGATCCTCTTTTATCACAACGATATCAGTTGTGGGATTTAGCAGTTATCTTTTTACTTTTTTGAAAACGTGAGTTGCTACACAATGTTTAAAATAGCCCCTTTGAATAATCAATTTGACCACCTTATTCACAATAAAATAAATAATAAAACCAAACCCTTAGGGGCACTAGGTCAGCTTGAACTGATTGCATTACAGTTAGTAAAAATACTATCTCAAACGATAAAGAGTGACGTTGAATTTACTGCATTTAAAGCTGAGATTTGTAACCCTACTTTAGTTGTTTTTGCTGGAGATCATGGGATTGCAGCGCAAGGAGTATCAATTGCACCGAGTGAAGTAACTGCACAAATGGTCGCTAACTTTGTCGCTGGCGGCGCTGCTATAAATATATTTTGTCAGCAACTTGGCTGGCAACTTGAGGTTGTTGATTGCGGTATATTAGAAAAAAGCCCTGCTAGCAAGGTACATGATTGCCGACTTGGTAATATAACCGCCCCGCTTAACTTACACATGGCCATGAGCACTGCGCAAGTAGAGCAAGGGTTTAGTAATGCTAAGTCACTGGTTTTACAGCTTAAACAACAAGGCTGTAATACATTGGCTATGGGGGAGATGGGAATTGGCAATACCACGAGTGCCGCAGCTATTATGGCAGCAATATTAAATTTACCTGTGACGCAATGTGTGGGTAGAGGCACTGGCGTGAGTGACGAATTAATTGCGCGTAAAATCAATGTTGTTGAGCAAGCATTACAACTGCATAAAGCCCACTTGGCTGATCCAATAGCGCTGCTTGCTGCAGTGGGTGGCTTTGAAATTGTGCATATTACCGGTGCAATGCTAGCGGCGGCAGAGCAAGGTATGGCCGTTATTGTTGATGGCTTTATTTGTAGTGCTGCGGCTATGGTTGCGATTAAAATTAACCCTATAGTAAAAGAGTATTTAATTTTTGCTCATTGTTCTAATGAACAAGGCCATCAACAAATGTTAAGCAAGCTTGAAGTTAAACCCTTGCTACAATTAGATTTACGCTTAGGTGAAGGCACTGGCGCAGCATTGAGCTTACCTTTGCTACAAGCCGCTCTTGGCTTTTATAACCACATGGCAAGCTTTGCGGATGCCGGTGTTGAGCAGGTTGTATAATATGAGTGACAGTTCACTTTTAGATACCCCAAATAATAAATTACAAACCAAGGTCACGCAGTGGCAGTTAGTATTATTGGCGATTAGCTTTTTAACCCGCATTCCGGTTGCTTTGCGTTTTAATGTTACTAATACTCACCTTAATCAAGCCAGTCGCTATTTTGCATTAGTAGGTTTGTTACTTGGTGGGTTGTTGGCACTTAGTTACTGTGTTTTTCAGCTGTTGTTACCGCCGTCTTTAAGTGTGTTATTAATGATGGCTTTTGGCTTGCTATTAACTGGCGCGTTTCATGAAGATGGCTGGGCTGATGTGTGGGATGGCTTTGGCGGCGGTTGGCAGGTAGAGCAAAAATTAACTATCATGAAAGATAGCCGTTTGGGTACTTATGGAGCTGCGGCATTATTTATAATATTACTGATTAAGTTTCAGAGTCTAGTATTACTTAGTACTTCGCTCACAGCCATTATAACTGCGATATTGCTGGGTCAGTGTTTAAGTCGGGTAATAGCAACCAGTTTAATTGTTAGCATGGATTACGTGAGTGAGGATGCCACCTCAAAAGTTAAGCCTATAGCTATGTATTTGTCGTTTAACAGTTTAGCTATTTTAACGCTCACTGCAGTAATTTTATTACTGAGTTTAATTTTCTTACATATTATTGTATGGCAAACAGCGGTGATTATTATTGCCGTGTTGCTCATTTTACGCAGTGTATTAGTACGCTGGTTTAAGCACCAGCTAGGTGGTTATACTGGAGATTGTTTAGGCGCGGCGCAGCAGTTATCTGAGGTGATTATTTACTTAACCTTAGTGGGCTTATTATGAGCAACAACCATGCACTTATTTTAGGCGGTGCTCGCAGTGGTAAAAGTTGTTTTGCAGAACAGTTAGCGATTAAGAGTAATAAATCGGTGATTTATCTGGCCACTGCAGAGCCTAATGACGATGAAATGCAAGTACGTATTACGCGCCATCAAAAAGACCGCCCAGCAAACTGGCAATTAGTTGAAGAGCCCATAGCGCTTGCCAAACTACTTAAAGCCCATAGTAAAGCTGACAACTGTATATTGGTAGATTGTTTAACGCTATGGCTTACAAACTGTTTATGCCATAGCGACAAGCATTGCTGGCAAACGCAAAAAGCTGAGTTATTAGCTCAACTTAAAAGCTTACCAGGGCAAGTTATTTTTGTAAGTAACGAAGTGGGGCACGGTATAGTTCCGCTTGGCGAATTAAGCCGTACATTTGTAGACGAATCTGGCTGGTTACATCAAACATTAGCTGCGCAGGTTTCCCAAGTTGAGTTTATTATGGCGGGTTTAGCGCTTACATTAAAAAATAAACAATAAACCCCTCCTTTAGAAACACACTGCTTAGTTATATATTGTACAACCTGCAGAGTAGGCTTTGTAGGTTGTTTTTAACGAATTACTGCTTCAAATATCTTTAACTTTAACCGCAGGATTTCCAACCACCACGGTGTTGGCTGCCACATTTTTTGTTACTATCGAGCCCGCTCCAATAACGGCGTTATCGCCAATAGTTATTCCAGCTAAAATGATTACGCCTGCACCAACCCATACATTATTACCTATACTAATTGGCTGGCTAAAGTTTTCTTTACTTAATCTTTGCTGCGGATCTAGCGCGTGAGATACAGCTAGCAATTGTACATTAGGGCCTATTAAACAGTCGTTACCAATACTAATGGCCGACTCAGGTAGCGGAGAATCTAAAATGGTGCAGTTAATATTTATAAAGGTACGATCACCAATAATAAGTGTACTACCATAATCGCAGTGAAACCCTGCTTCAATAATTACCTCTTCACCGCAATCAAAAAATAAGCTTTTAATACGCTTTAAATTGCCCTTACTGGGGCTTTTATTAAATAAACGGCAGATATCGCCGGCGAGCTTACGCTGAGTTAAATATTCTTTACTGATACTATTAAATAATTGCATATACTTTACTTTATTCGGCTATTACCCCTAGCTTACCGTATTTTAAGTTTTATTATAATTTGATTAAATTGCTTTATTTTTGCTCGTTCACTTGCCATTTAACTAGTTTCGTTTAAAATTGCGCATCTTTCGAAACGAAACTTAATTGCATATCACTTATGACCAAACGAAACACCCAGCAACGACGTCACAATATATTGGCTCAGGTTAATGAGCTTGGTGAAGTGGTCGTGGAAAAATTAGCTGAGCAGTTTCAAACCTCAGAAGTGACCATTCGAAAAGATTTAACTGCGCTTGAAAAAAGTGGCCTGTTACTGCGCCGTTATGGTGGAGCTATTGCATTACCAAAAGAGATAGTAAGCGATGAGATTGATTCTAAGCGTAAAGTGGCTATAGCCAAGGCTGCAGCCGCACTGATCAAAGATCATAACCGCATTATTATTGATAGCGGGCGCACTACAGCAGCAATGATCCCAGAGCTTGCAAGTAAACAAGGCCTAGTTGTAATGACGAATGCTATTAAAGTTGCTAATCGCTTGCTAGCGCTCGAAAACGAGCCAACATTATTGATGACCGGCGGGACATGGGATCCGCATTCAGAATCGTTTCAGGGGCAAGTTGCAGAAAGCGTACTATGCTCTTACGACTTTGATCAGCTATTTATTGGTGCCGATGGCATAGACGTAAAGCGCGGTACTACTACCTTTAACGAACTAGTTGGCTTAAGCCAAGTAATGGCAAAAGCAGCACGTGAAGTTATAGTGATGGTTGAATCAGATAAAATTGGCCGAAAAATCCCAAATTTAGAATTACCGTGGCAAATAGTAACCACCTTAATAACCGACAATGGCTTAGCAGATGATAAACGCAAAGCAATTGAGGAATGTGGTGTAAAACTAATTTGTGCAGAGATTATGGAATAGCCCGTTAACTTGAATTCAGGTTATAAGCGGGCAAATATTTAAAAAATTAATGGAGACACTATGTGTGGAATAGTTGGGGCAGTTGCAGAACGTCCAGTAAATAAAATTTTAGTTGAAGGCCTTAAACGCCTTGAGTACCGTGGTTACGATTCAGCAGGCGTAGCACTGCTTGATGGCAACACCCTTAAAACTGTAAAAGCAGTTGGTAAAGTAGTAAACCTAGAATCAGCACTTGAGCAATCAGGTGTTAGCGGCCATACAGGTATTGCACACACTCGCTGGGCTACTCACGGTAGTGTAACTGAAGCCAATGCACATCCACATGTTTCAAGCGGCCAGCTAGCACTAGTACACAATGGTATTATTGAAAATCACGTAAGCTTGCGCGCCGCACTTAAAGGCGACGGTTACGAATTTTTATCAGACACCGACACTGAAGTAATGGTGCATTTAATTCATCAGCTTCGTCAGCAACACAAAACCTTACTCGCATCAGTACAAGCAGCCGTTAAGCAATTTGAAGGTGCATTTGGTACAGTTGTATTTGATAAAGACAACAGCAACGAAATTATTGTAGCGCGCTCAGGCAGCCCACTTGTTATAGGTTTAGGCCTAGGCGAAAACTTTATTGCCTCTGATCAATTGGCACTACTACCGGTTACTCGCAGCTTTATATTTTTAGAAGAAGGCGACGTAGCACGTATTACACGTGACACAGTAGAAATTTTTGATGCCGATGGCAACGCTGTAGAGCGTGAAGTGGTTGAATCAAACATCACTCAAGATGCATCAGGCAAAGGCGATTACCGCCATTACATGCTAAAAGAAATTTACGAGCAGCCACTTGCTGTACGTAATACCCTTGAAGGGCGTTTAAACAACGACCGCGTAGCAATTGACGCTTTTGGCGACAGTGCACAACAAATATTTAAAGATGTAAAACACGTACAAATTATTGCCTGTGGTACGTCTTACCATTCGGGTATGGTTGCACGTTACTGGCTTGAGCAATTTGCAGGCGTAAGCTGTAATGTAGAAATTGCCTCAGAATTTCGCTACCGCCAGTCGTTTGTACACGAAAAAAGCCTACTAGTAACTATTTCACAATCAGGCGAAACAGCCGATACACTTGCTGCACTGCGTTTAGCAAAGCAACAAGGTTACATGGCGTCAATGACCATTTGTAACGTACCTGGCTCATCACTTGTACGCGAATCAGACCTTGCCTTTATGACCAAAGCCGGCGCCGAAATTGGCGTAGCATCTACTAAAGCGTTTACTACGCAATTAGTTGGTTTGTTAATGCTTACTGCGTCTATAGCGCAAGAAAAAGGCCTTGATCAAAGCGCAATTGTTAATGCAATTAAAGTACTACCTGCAAAATTAGAAGAAACTTTACAGCTTGCAGATAGCATTGCCGAGTTAGCAGAAGAGTTTGCCGACAAGCAACATTCACTATTTTTAGGTCGTGGTTCGCAATACCCAATTGCAATGGAAGGCGCGCTTAAGCTTAAAGAAATTTCGTACATTCACGCAGAAGCCTACGCTGCAGGCGAGCTTAAACATGGTCCACTAGCACTAATTGACGCCGACATGCCGATTATTGTTGTAGCACCTAATAACGAACTGCTAGAAAAACTTAAATCAAACGTAGAAGAAGTACGTGCTCGTGGTGGTATTATTTACGTATTCGCAGATAAAGATTCTCACTTTGAATCTGACAACACCATGCGTGTTATCAACGTAAATCACACTGACGATATTATTGCGCCAATTGTTTACACCTTACCATTACAGCTACTGTCGTACTACGTAGCGGTAATTAAAGGCACAGACGTTGACCAACCACGTAACTTAGCTAAATCTGTTACTGTTGAATAACAAGAAGTTAGTGTTATAAGATAAAAAAGACGCGAAAGCGTCTTTTTTTTGCCAGTAACTAAATGCGATTTAAATCACTAACCCCTACTTAATAAGCGTTAAATACGCTAAAATTGCAGGCTAATTTTTAGCAATGAGCCCACACCTTTATGACCTCAGCCACAAGCCCTAGCACTTTTAACGAACTTGGCCTTATTCCAGAGCTATTAGCTCGTTTAACCGACTTGGAATATACCCAACCTACTCCAATTCAAGCTAAGGCTATACCTAGTGTGCTTGCAGGCAGTGACTTAATTGCTGGGGCAAATACAGGCTCAGGTAAAACAGCAACGTTTGCGCTGCCAATACTACAAAAAATGTTCCTTGAACAAGGTAGTAAAAGCGCAGCCAGCAAAGGTAACTTTGTAACGGGGCTTATTTTAGTACCTACTCGTGAGCTTGCTACTCAAGTAGCCGATAGCGTTAAATCGTATTCTGCTAACTTTAATGGCGCAATTAAAACGATTGCTGTGTTTGGTGGTGTATCGGTTAATACACAAATGCAGGCACTTCGTGGTGGCGCTGATATTATAGTGGCAACACCAGGGCGCTTACTCGATTTAATCTCAAGCAATGCTATTAAGCTCGATAAACTAAATACACTCGTGCTTGATGAAGCCGACCGTATGCTAAGCCTTGGCTTTACCGAAGAGCTTGCTGAGTTATTAGCGTTAATGCCTGCTAAAAAACAAACTATGTTATTTTCAGCAACTTTCCCAGAGCAAGTTAAGCTATTAACACAAGATTTATTAAACGACCCTGTTGAAATACAAGTTCAAAGCAAAGACGAA
Organism: Pseudoalteromonas sp. SG44-5; assembly: GCF_014164175.1. Classification (NCBI taxonomy): domain Bacteria; kingdom Pseudomonadati; phylum Pseudomonadota; class Gammaproteobacteria; order Alteromonadales; family Pseudoalteromonadaceae; genus Pseudoalteromonas; species Pseudoalteromonas sp. SG44-5. The sequence goes on from NZ_JACJES010000010.1 coordinate 7,836, forward strand.
AGCACTTTAGTACAGCGTGTATTTAGCGTTAATAAAGGCGAGAAAACCACTGTTTTAGCGCATTTAATTAAAACCCATAAATGGCGCCAAGCACTGATTTTTGTTAATGCTAAAAAAGATTGTGAACACTTAGCGCAAAAGCTTGAAAAGCGCGGTGTTAATGCACAAGTTTTTCATGGCGATAAAGGTCAAAGTGAACGTACCCGCGTAATAGAAAAGTTTAAAGCAGGCGAAATTGAAGTGCTAATAGCAACTGATATTGCAGCACGTGGTTTAGATATTGAAAAGCTGCCAGTGGTTATTAACTTTAATCTACCACGCAGCCCTGCTGATTATATGCACCGTATTGGCCGCAGCGGCCGTGCAGGTGAAGTGGGTTTAGCGCTTTCATTAGTTGATTATGAAGATTTACATCACTTTAAAATAATTGAGAAGAAAAACAAACTACGTCTTGAGCGCGAGCAAGTGGCAGGCTTTGCAGTGAACCAAGCGAATGTTGATGCCGCACAGGCGCTTAAAAACGAAAAGCCAATGGCAAAACCCGAAGGCACGGGCAAGAAAAAGAACAAAAAAGCAGATCTTGAAGACGATGTTTGGGCTGGTTGGCGAGGTAAATCTAAGTAACCGGAGTTCAAGTTAAGTAATTAGAGTAAACATTGATCTAAAAAGCCGACGTTACGTCGGCTTCTTTGTGCTGCATCAGTATTTTATTTATAAAATACGTCTACAGTACCTTTTACTTTTATAAGTAATGGTTGGCCACGACGATCTAGCGCTTTAGGTGCGGCAACTTTGATCCAGCTTTCGCTGATGCAGTATTCTTCAACGTCAAAACGCTCTTTGCCGTTCAGAGTTACACCAATTTCATGTTCGAATACTTCTTCTACATAAAACTTGCTGCGTGGATTAATCGAAAGTTGGTCTGGTAACTCTGGTTTATTTGTATCAGTCATAATTGTGATCTGCATTGAATAGATAGTGCGCTATTGTAGGCAATACAGGTGTTATGCTCAAGCACGACAACAATAAATGCTAATAAAGTTAGCTATTAAATTTCACAGTTAAGCGCGGCGGTTTAAATTAATAACTAACAGTGCAGCTTGTCTGCAATTAATGAAACGTTAAACTAGCCAGTGAAAAGCTCATTTTACGTTGGCGTAAGTCAATACTTTTTAAGGTCACATTCACACGCTCACCAATAGTAAATTTTTGTTTGCTGTTGCTCCACTGTTGTTTGGCAGCATTAAATACAAACTCACCTTGGCTGAAGCTACTCACCGCTACTAAACCCTCAACGCCTGTGCAGTCTAGCTCAACAAAAAAGCCAGCGCTTGATACACCACTAATAGTGGCGGTAAATGTATCGCCAAGGTATTTTTCCATATAGCTACATTTTAAGGCGCTTTCTACTTCACGGCTAATATCGTTGGCTTTGCGCGATTGTGCTGAGCAATGCAAGCTTAATGTTTCTATACTTTCAAGGTTATAAGGGTATGCCTTTTTAGCTAACTTGCTAACGTTAGACGCTTTATTAGCAAACACATTTAAGAAGCTTATCGCCCGCTGTAAACCATTTTGCTGCTTAGCCTGAATTTTGGCGCGAATTGCACGATGGGTTACTAAATCTGCATAGCGACGAATTGGCGAGGTAAAGTGAGCGTAAGCATCGTATGCTAGGCCAAAGTGACCTTGGTTATTAGCCGAGTATTCGGCTTGCGATTGTGAGCGCAGTAATAAAGTACGGATCACGCTGGCATCGCTGCGCTGACTAATGTTATTTAGTAGTTTATTGTAATCGGCTGGCGTTGGCTTATCACCGCCGCCAAGCTGCAGTCTTTTTTCGGCCAGTAGCGCCCGTAGCGTTTGTAGCTTTTTCTGTTGTGGCCCTGCATGTACTCTAAATAATCCGGGGATTTGGTGTTTATCTAAAAACTGTGCGGTACACACGTTAGCGCACAGCATAAATTCTTCAATCATGCGGTGTGCGTCATTGCGCTCTATTGGCTCAATACTGGTAATTTTTTGATTTTTATTCAGATTAAGCTTGAGCTCTTGCGTATCAAAGTCAATAGCGCCGCGAAGTTTGCGCGCTGCGCTTAAATCTAAATAAAGATAATGCAAATTTTTAATCAGTGGCGACACATCAGCATTCAATTCGGCTAATTGTTTAGCTGAGCTAGAACTAGGTTTAGCGATGACAGCATGTGCTTGTGTGTAGGTTAGCCTTGCATGTGAGTGGATCAGCCCCTCTGTAAAATTAGCTTGAGTCACTTGACCATCTTGGCTAATGGTCATATCACACACTAATACTAGGCGATCTTCATGTGGGTTTAACGAGCACAGGCCATTTGATAATGCTTCTGGCAGCATAGGAACAACTTGTCCCGGGCAATAAATAGAGGTGGCACGTTGCTGCGCTTCTATATCTAACACATCATTGGGTTTTACATAATGCGACACATCGGCAATAGCGACCAGTAAACGCCAGTTTCCTTGCTCTGTTCTTTCGCAGTATACGGCGTCGTCAAAATCTTTTGCGTCTTCGCCATCAATAGTAACAAACGGAAACAAGCGGTAATCTACACGCGCTAATTTATCTTGCTCGGTTACTTCATTACCAAGTGAGCTTGCTTGTGCTAGTAAATCCTTGCTCCAGCTATCTGCAACACCATGACGACGCAGCGCAAGCTTTGTTTCCATACCTGCAGAGTGAGGCAGACCAAGTACTTCGGTTATTTGCACTTGAGTTGCATGGCGAAAAGTAGGGTACTGGGTAATTTTAGTGTTTACATACTGGCCCACACTGGTGTTTGCTAATTGGCACTGCGCTACTTGCACTTTTTGTGGGCATTTTGTGTTATTGGCTACTAGCACGTAGTCTGTGCCTTGGCGCTTTAATATACCGGCTAAATGGGTGGTTTTATGCTCAATAATTTTTATTAATTTATTGTTTGAGCGTTTATGACTAGCGGCTTCTTGTAGTATTTGTACTATATCGCCTTCAAATACGTGAGCTAACTGGTTCTTAGCGATAAATAAATCTTTTTCGCTGGCGCTATAATTAACGAAACCAAAGCCATCTGCATGTAGGGTAATTACACCACTCACAAGTAAGGCTTGATCAATAACTTGGTAACCTTTGTGTTGGCTAAACATAAGTTGGCCATCGCGTTCCATGGCGCGTAAACGCCTTCTGAGGGCTTCTTTTTGCTCAGCATTTTTTAGCTCTAAGGCATGCGCGATTTGTTCACGGTTAAGGTTTTTTTTCACTTTGCCAAAAAGGCTTAAAATAAATTCACGACCCGGGATCGGGTTGTCATAAATTGGTGATGATAATGGTGCGGTTGGGTTCAAATTCATAAAACTCTCTTAAATTCGCCCAGCGCTTTTACTGTGTATCTACAAACTAGGAATATAAAAGACTTAAGATTGATAAAGATAAGGTGGAATAAAGCATAAGGCGAGACTGACTCGAACAGTGAGTCGAAAATAAATTAAGCTGCATAGTACATACTCAATTTTAAATGTTTAGTAATACCAATTACTTAATGTAAGTGGTAAAAAATTAGCTCACAGACAAATTAATTATATGTGAGCTGTTAATACACTAAAGCGTATTATTTAACAGTGTTTATATACAAACAATGTTTTCGGCTTGTGGGCCTTTTTGACCTTGAGTAACAGTAAACTGTACACGTTGGCCTTCAGCTAAAGTTTTGAAACCGTCGCTAACAATAGCACTAAAGTGTGCAAACACGTCTGCGCCAGATTCTTGCTCGATAAAGCCAAAACCTTTTGCTTCGTTAAACCATTTTACTGAACCAGTAGTTGTATTAGACATAATATGTATCCTAAAAAATTAATATAAGTG
>NZ_JACJES010000010.1:11806-102156 GCF_014164175.1 Pseudoalteromonas sp. SG44-5
TTGCTAACCCATTAAATTGTTATGCAATTAGATGCAAACAATGTTTTCGGCTTGTGGGCCTTTTTGACCTTGAGTAACAGTAAACTGTACACGTTGGCCTTCAGCTAAAGTTTTGAAACCGTCGCTAACAATAGCACTGAAATGTGCAAACACGTCTGCGCCAGATTCTTGCTCGATAAAGCCAAAACCTTTTGCTTCGTTAAACCATTTTACTGAACCAGTAGTTGTATTAGACATAATATGTATCCTAAAAAATTAATATAAGTGTGCCTGAAAAGAGGCGATTGAGCCGGAAAAAATAGTTAACTTGAGGATAACGCGTAGGATTATTACTAAAACAACTCGGTACTAACAAATAAAACAGAACTTCTTTCAAACTAGTATTCTAAATGGGTTATTGCTAACCCATTAAATTGTTATGCAATTAGATGCAAACAATGTTTTCGGCTTGTGGGCCTTTTTGACCTTGAGTAACAGTAAACTGTACACGTTGGCCTTCAGCTAAAGTTTTGAAACCGTCGCCTGAAATTGCACTGAAATGTGCAAACACGTCTGCGCCAGATTCTTGCTCGATAAAGCCAAAACCTTTTGCTTCGTTAAAAAATTTTACTGTACCAGTTGTAGTATTAGACATAATAGTATCCTAAGAATTAATAAAAGTGTGCCTTAAAATAGGCAATTTAACAGGGAGAAAACAAGCATATAACTGAGGATAACGCGCAGGATTATTACTAATAACAACGTGGTACTTACAAATAAGCTGGGTTTTCAATCAACCCGATGCAGGCATGTTAGAGTAAGTTAAAACATGTAGCAAGCTTTATATAATTAAAAGTTATATAAAACGGCATGATTATTTTATATCCATTTGTAAATTAAGGGTTTTATTTTTTCACTTTGTTTTGTGTTTTTAATGCGTTTTGATTTTATAGTAGTTACATTCATAAATTTAGTCATTTAACTTTCATAAAAATTACCTTTATTAGTCATATCTATTTTTTATAGTGCAGCGGTTGATCTTTTTGTGGTCACACATTTTTTAAAAAATAATCACTAAATAATGGGAATTATGGATGAAAATTAAAAAAGTTGCTGCGGCAATAGCGCTAACATTTGCGTTTAACGCAGCTAGTTATGCCAATGTATTACCGCAAAGCCAAAAAGACAGCAGTTGGTATAGTGCTGCGCAAACAAAATTAACAACAAAAACTACCCAAGCGCAGAGTGTTAAAGCCACCAAAGCTAAAAACGTAATTTTATTTGTTGGTGATGGTATGGGGGTATCAACGCTAACCGCCGCACGTATTTTACAAGGACAACGCAATAACCAATCGGGGGAGGAGGGTTACTTAAGCTTTGAGGCATTTCCGTATTCCGCACAAGTTAAAACCTATAACGTAGATGCACAAACTCCCGATTCTGCGGGCACTATGACTGCGATGATCTCGGGTGTAAAAACCGATGTTGGCGTAATAGGTGTTGACGAAAATATAGAGCGTGGGATGTGTTCAACAGTTGCGGGCAACGAGTTACTAACAGCAACAGAGCTGGCAGAAATTAAAGGCCTAGCAACTGGGGTTATTTCAACAGCGCGAATTACCCATGCAACGCCTGCAGCAACGTATGCTAAATCGGCCGATCGTAACTGGGAAGATATTTCAGACATGCCAGAGGATGCAATTGCAGCTGGCTGTGAAGATATTGCCTCGCAACTAATTAACTTTGAAAAAAACCTAGAGGCGCGTTTTGTTGGTACTGATATAGATGGCCTTGATGTTGTTATGGGCGGCGGACGTCGGCACTTTTTACCCAAAAACGTAGCAGCTAATTCAACAGACGCAGTAAGCGCAATAGAAGGGGATCGTACCGATAATCGTAATTTGATTAGTGAATGGCAAGCGCAATACCCTACTGCAACGTATGTTATGGACCAAACCGGCTTTGATAATATTGCCGATGACGCTACTAAAGTATTTGGCTTATTTAACGAATCCCACATGCAATACGAAGCAGACCGCGCAAACGATATTGCTGGCGAGCCTTCACTTACCGATATGACTACTAAAGCAATTGAAGTGCTGGGCAAAAACGACAAAGGCTTTTTCTTAACCGTTGAATCGGGTCGTATTGATCACGCGCACCATGCGGGCAATGCCTATAATGCACTTAACGACACAATAGAGTTGGCCAAAGCGGTACAAGCTGCGGTTGATAACACCAATCCAGAAGAAACCCTCATTTTAGTCACTGCCGATCACAGTCATGTATTTACTATTGCGGGCTATCCCAAACGCGGCAACCCTATTTTAGGTCAAGTTGTGGCCGTGGGCGAAACAGCCCCCAGCCTAGCTGCCGATAACAAGCCCTATACCACAGTTGGTTACGCCAATGGTTTAGGGTTTAGAAACTTAGGTGATGAAACAGATGCCGATGCAAGCTATGCAAGTGCTGCTGTGGCAGGGCGCGTTGAGTTACAAGGGATTGATACAACAACCCCTGGTTTTCATCAAGAAACAACAGTGCCATTGGCCTCGGAAACACACGCAGGTGAAGACATTTCATTGCATGCAACAGGCCCCGGTGCTCAGCTTGCACAAGGCGTAATTGAGCAAAATGTAGTGTTTCATATAATTAATCAAGCTCTTGAACTAACTCAGCAATAATGGCGGCTAACATGAAAAAATTAACGGTACTTTCTTTAGCAGTAACTCTTGCACTAACGGGTTGCTCAAGTGACAGCGATAAAAACCAAAATAGTATATTAACTGTCAATAACGTAATTGCTGTCGGGTCTGAGCAATGTGTTAACGGCGGAGTAACAACACAAACAGGCGAAGATACCAACGGTAATGGAATATTAGAAAGCAGTGAGGCTACATCAAGTAACTTAGTATGTAATGCACCAGCTACGTCGCTTAGCAGCGAGCAGTTAGCATCGCTTACTAGTAATGCTTGGTTTAGCGATGCACAAACCAAGTTAGCAACCACAAAAACAGCAAATGCGAGCATAGTGACTGAGTCAGGCAAGGCTAAAAATATTATTTTATTTGTTGGCGATGGTATGGGAATTTCGACAATAACTGCAGCGCGTATTTTAGCCGGGCAGTTAGAAGGTGAAATGGGTGAGGAGCATCAATTAAGCTTTGAAACTATGCCGTATTCAGGTTTTGTAAAAACCTATAACGTAGATGCACAAACGCCCGATTCGGCCGGCACTATGACCGCAATGGCCTCAGGGGTTAAAACCGATGTGGGTGTTATTGGTATTGATGAAGCGGTTGAGCGTGGTAATTGTGTGTCGGGCAAAGGACATGAGCTAGTTACCTCACTAGAGCTTGCTGAAATTGCGGGTAAAGCGACCGGTATTATTTCAACTGCCCGCATTACTCATGCAACACCTGCGGCTATGTACGCAAAATCGGCCGATCGTAACTGGGAAGATATTTCTGATATGCCCGCGAGCGAGTCAGCTAATTGTGAAGATATTGCATCGCAACTGGTTAACTTTGAAGCCAACCTAAATGCGCGCTTTAATGGTGTTGATGTAGATGGCATTGATGTTGTTATGGGTGGCGGGCGTCGTCATTTTTTACCAAAAGATGCTGCGTTTAATTCAGCCGATGCAGTAAGTGCAGTTGAAGGGGATCGTACTGATAATCGTAATTTAATTAGTGAATGGAAAACGCAATATCCAAATGGTACTTACGTAATGGATCAAACCGGTTTTGATGCAATTAGCGATGATGCTACTAAAGTATTTGGGCTGTTTAACGAATCTCACATGCAGTACGAAGCAGACCGCGCAAAAGATATTGCTGGCGAGCCTTCGCTTTCACAAATGACCGAAAAAGCCATAAATGTACTGGGCAAAAACGACAAAGGGTTTTTCTTAACCGTTGAGTCGGGTCGTATTGATCACGCGCACCATGCGGGTAATGCATATAACGCTTTAAACGACACCATTGAATTGGCAAAAGCAGTACAAGTTGCCATGAATAACACCAATCCAGAGGAAACGCTTATTGTTGTAACAGCCGATCACAGCCATGTATTTACCATTGCGGGTTACCCTAAACGCGGTAATCCTATTTTAGGTAAAGTGGTGGGCGTAGGCGAAACAACGCCAAGCCTAGCGGCCGATGATATGCCATATACAACGCTAGGTTATACCAATGGTGGTGGTTTTAGAAACCTCGGTAGCGAAACAGATGCTGACGTAGGTTATAACTTTGCACCAGTAACAGGGCGGGTTGATTTAACCAATGTTGATACTACTACCCCTGGTTTTCATCAAGAAGCGCTGGTACCAATGAGCTCAGAAACACACGCAGGTGAAGATGTTGGCGTATATGCTATAGGCCCTGGTGCGCACTTAGTGACAGGCACTAATGAGCAAAGCTTTTTATTTCATGTAATGGACTTTGCCGCAGATTTAGTTAAAACAGCAAACGACAAAGTGGCGCAGTAGTAAGTTTATAAATTGTGTGTGCAAAACAACTCGTACTCTGTGCGGGTTGTTTTTATATTATATTTTGTCATAAAACAGCCATTATTTTTAGCTATGTTAAAAGCATAAATTAGAGCCATTTAAAAAGAGTACCCAATGAAAAAAGCATTATTAATGATGACCGTATTATTCAGTAGCAGCGCTTTTTCCCAGCAATGCAATGTTAACCCAGCGCTATTAAAAGCAACTTACACTGTAACCAACAATAAAAATAACGAGCCAACAACTCAAGCGCTAACCCTGTGGCGAAACCAGCAACAAGTAGCGCATCAAAACGAAATAACGACCGAACTGTGGCAGCATTTAACTAATAAGCAAATACGGCCAATTTGTTACTTTAATGCTCAGCAGCGGGGTATTGAATACCAACCGTCAGAAGTACGTGGAGTACAAAACTGGAGTGCAAAAAACCAGCTGGTGGATGCGCATTTAATAGCAAAAATGACGTTAGTAAATACTCAGGGTACAGGTTGTGATGAAGTAAAAAACTATGTGTTAAACGAAGCTGAAACTGAGTATAAGCTGGCTTTATTTACACAGTCAAAGTTGGTTAAAACATTTAGTGTCAGCAGTAAAAAAAGCCAAGTAAGCACCTTACTCAGCCTTAATAATGTAAGTAGTAACGAGCAAGCGATAGTTGCTCAGTTTGCTAAATGGGATAACTTTCAAACTACTGACTATGCCGATATAGGCGACAACGAAAACGATCCCTTTTTAGCTAAAATGATTAACCTTGGTTTTATTGAGCATAGCGCCACTGGCTTTTATAACCAGCAGGGGCAAGCTATCCAAGGTGAGCATTATCATTAGATTTTTTGGGCTTGGCAGCGTCCTCTGTTAAGCCCGCAATATAGTCGTTGTCGTCGCAGGTATTTAAATCTTCTTGTGCTTGTTTGTCTTGTTGTAGCACTTGTTTTAAATCTTCCATACGCTGGCGTACAGCTACACCGTAGCTAATATCGTCGCCCCATAATTTTGCTAACTGTAATACACTGGCGCGGTCGTGATCTCTAAATAGCTTACCAGCTCGCTCGGCATCGGGTTTATTGTTACCTAATAACTCGAGCGCTTTAACTGCAAGGCTGATGGCAGAATCAACAGTTTCACGATTAAAGGCATCTACTTTTAAACTAAGTAATTGATAAGCGTGACGACGGTCGATAGCACGTGCAACAATTTTTAACTGCGGGTAGTTTTTTTGCGCAAGCTTAATAATTTCTAATGTTTTATCGGGGTTATCTATAGCCACTACCAGCATTTGTGCTGTTTTTGCACCTGCGGCTTCAAGTAGCTCCTGACGCCCAGCATCACCATAAAATACCGTTTTACCAAAGCGGCGTAATAATTCAATTTGCGTAGGGCTATGATCAAGTACTGTTATTTCGTAACCCTGGGCATGCAGTAAACGCCCCATTACTTGGCCAAAGCGACCGTAGCCCGCAATAATGACATGTTTAGCGCTGCTAATATGCTCGGGTTTATCAAATTCAGGCTTTACGCTGCTATCGCGTTTTTGCAGTTGCTCGTAAAACATTAATAATAAAGGGGCTATTAACATAGAAATAGCCACCACTAAGGTTGTTAATGCGGTTTGTTCGGGCGTTAAAATGCTTAGCGTACTAGTTACACTTAATAATACAAAAGCAAATTCGCCTCCTTGTGCCAAAGCCAGTGTAAATAATAGTTGCTGCTTTTTATTTATTTTAAAGGTAAAAGCCAGCGCAAATAAAATACAGGCTTTAATTACTATCAATAAAACAACTAAGCTAATCACAGTGCTAAATTGATTAAAAAACAGTTCAAAGTTAATCGACGCGCCCACAGTAATAAAAAATAGCCCTAATAGCAGACCTTTAAAAGGCTCTATGTCGGCCTCTAACTCGTGCCTAAATTCACTTTCGGCAAGTACTACGCCAGCTAAAAAGGTACCCAGCGCAGGTGATAAGCCAATACTTTGCATAACTAATGCAATAGCAACCACTAAAAAAAGCGCAAAAATGGTAAATATTTCACGTATATGTGTTTGCGCTATATATCTAAAAATGGGGGCCGATATATATTTACCGCAAGCAATAATGGCGGCAATAACAGCAATCGATGCACCTACTTGTTGCCAAACCGGCCAGTTGGCAATAATTGAATCACTAACCTCGGCGTTGCCACTCAGTGGTGCAAATGCGAGTAAGGGTAATAACGCTAAAATAGGAATAATAGCGATATCTTGAAATAGCAGTACAGAAAAAGCATTTTGCCCAGCTTCTTGTTTTAGCCAGCCTTTTTCTTCTAGGCTTTGCAGTACAATAGCGGTAGAGGAAAGCGCCAGCATTAAACCAATGGCAAGGGCTGTTTGCCAATGCATGGCAAACAGCCAATAACAAGATGCAAAAATAACGGCTGCGGTTAACACTACTTGTAAACCACCTAACCCTAAAATTGAGTGGCGTAATGTCCATAAACGTGAAGGTTGCAGCTCTAAACCAACTAAAAATAGCATCATTACTACGCCAAATTCGGCAAAGTGCATTACATCGGTTTGATCGCCAACCATAGCTAAGGCATAAGGGCCAATAAGTATGCCTGCGATTAAATAACCCAGCACCGATCCGAGTCCTACTCGTTTGGCAATAGGCACAGCTACAATTGCTGCCGCTAAGTAAATTAAAGCTATTTCTAACACGTGTTTTTCCTAGGTGAGTTTTTAAACCCAAGTGGTTTGCGTATAAATAGAATGACTGACACGCTTATAAAATACAATAATTTAAGTGGCTAAAAATGCTGTTTTTTTTAAAATTTTACAGCCTTCAAAGTATTATTAACGCTGACATACCCTAGCTCTGCTTTAATCATAATGAGATTTTTTTCAGGATTAACGCGAATGTTACTTAGATCAATCGTTAAGCAGCAAAAAAAGGATGCGTAATGCATCCTTTATAACTTTCAACTTTTAGCTAGCACTTTTATTAAAAGCGGTAAGTAATATTACCGTATAAAAAGCGGCCATCTAAACTGTATGGCACGTAGGGGGTGTACGGGAATATTTGACCAAAGTTAGAGTAACCAATGTTATCTACAGTTGCTTGCGGGTACTGATCAAACAGGTTGTTAGCGCCTACGGCAAATTTCCATTCATCGTTAGGGCTATAAGCCACTTCAAGATCGGTTATCCATTTTGCATCTAGGTATTCATCTCGGTCGCTGCTTGTAGAAATATCAGCAACTTCGCCATAACGCGTGGCACGCAGTGTAGTTTGCCATTCGTTAAAGCTCCAAACAGCCGATAAGTTTAGTTTGCTATCTGGTGTGCCTTCTTCAAAACGGCCCACTTCACGCCGAGCAAATACAACATAGTCATCACCTAACGAATTGAGTTCTTCAGGGTTGTCGTCTATATGGGTGACTTTAGTGTCGTTAAAGTTAACCGCTGCGTTTAAGCGTACGTCGCCTAGGTTATCTAGTTCCAGTAAATAAGTTGCAACTATGTCTACACCTTGCGTACGTGAGTCTATTGCATTGGTAAAGTAGCGTACGCTTTCGGTGTTTAGCTCACCAGCGTTTGCTAAAATTTGCGCAACTGCTGCACCGGCTAGGTTTTCAGAGAGTACAATCCGGTCATCAATATCAATACGATATGCATCAACCGTTAGGCTAAAATTACCTTGAGTGTAGACAAAGCCAGCGGTTAAGTTTACAGAGTCTTCAGCGTCTAGTTTTTTAGCGCCTAATGCTTGTGCTGCTGGAGAGTCACTTGGAAATAAACCTACTTCAAACGCTTGGTTGTTTTCAAGTATGGTTGATATTTGACGATACGAGCTTTGTGCTAGCGATGGCGCGCGAAAGCCGGTACTTGCTGCACCACGTAACGATAAGTTATCAGTAATACTGTAACGCGTTGCTATTTTTGAGGTGAATGTGTCGCCAAAGTCGCTGTAATCTTCATAACGGCTGGCTAAAACCACATTCCACTTTTCTGTTAGGTAGGTATCAAATTCAACAAAAAGTGCTACGTTGTGGCGGCTTTCGTCGGTAACACTTTGCGGACCAAAACCAGATAGTACCTGTGCACCACCTGCTGCAATTGGGTTGCCGTTACTATCAAGCGCGGTAATATAAGAAGCTTCTTCGCCTTGTTCTATTTTGTAGCTTTCGTGGCGGTATTCAGCACCTATAGTAAAAAATACGTCATCTGGTAAACCTAAATCAAATGCTGTGCTGGCATCTCCATTAACAATAAATTGGTCATAAACCAATGCGCCGTTATCAAATTCGGTTTGGCTGGTGGCACCTAAAGATGTATTTAAGCTATTTACTACGCCTAATGCAAAGTCGTTGCGGCCGTAGTTGGTACTTACATCCCATGTCCAGTCGCCTGTTTCACCTTGTAAACCAAGAGCGAGAGAGTAATCTTCTACGTCGGTTTCAATTTGTGGCAAAAAGCCATTAGGGTAAACGTCTAAAATGTTATTTTTATCTACAGCTCGGCGATAAAATCCGCCTGAGTTGCCTTCACGCTTAGAGTAGCTACCAAAAGAGTATAAGTTTAAGCCGTTATCAAAGTCGTAGCCCATGTTGTAAAACAGTGCATAGTCTTCAAGCTCTGCTTTACCAAAGCGGTGATTGTAACGATCGATAGTGAACTCGCGTGGATCTAGGCTACCATCATCAAGGCGGCTATATTGCTCGCGAGGGTCAAAACCAGAGCGCTGGGTAGAGTCGTTATCACGATATTCAATAGATACGTTTACAAAACCGTTATCGGCTAACGAAAAACCAGAATTAGCGCTAATAGTACGCGTTGCGCCATCGCTCATTTTACGATCATCGCCAGTATTAAATGCTAAGTTGCCGTTTGCATCTGCGTACACGCTTTCAAGCTGAGGTACTCCAGCCATTTGAGTATCATATTGTCCGTAAGTTACGCTTACACTGCCGCCCTGCGCTGCATCTTTAAGAATTATATTAATAACCCCAGCAATAGCATCTGAGCCGTATTGCGCTGCGGCACCGTCGCGTAATACTTCTACGCGCTTAATTGCCGATGTTGGGATCATATTTAAATCAACAGCTGTTGAACCACGCCCAACTACGCCAGCTAAGTTTAATAGCGCACCTGAATGACGACGCTTACCATTAATAAGCACTAGGGTGTGATCGGGGGCTAAACCACGCAAAACTGCAGGTTTAGCATGGTCTGTACCATCGCCCATTGTTGCGCTTGGGTAGTTAAAGCTTGGCACTTGGTTTGCAAGTACTTGGCTGATTTCAAGCTGGCCAGTACTGGCCATATCGCGACTGGTAATAATATCAACAGGTACTGAACTTTCAGCAATACTGCGTAAGCTGCGACGAGTACCCGTTACCGAAATTACTTCGATATTTTCTTGTGCTTGACTATCTGGCTCTGCGGCTACAGCTACTGAATAAGGCGTGCTCAATGCAGTAGTAACGGCCAAGCTAAGTGCTAATTTTTTCGCTGAAAAGCGCTGTATGGTCATGTGATCCCCCAAGGGCTGCTATTGTTGAGTCTAAAAGCGCCGCATCTTAAAGAAGCTAATAGGATAGTGCAAAGATCAAAACAAACTAAGTTATGCAAATAGCTAAGGCTGGTGTTTACTTTGCGCTGAACGTACTAATTTAAATAGGTGTGCTTGTGTTGAGTAGTTGCAACCACAGGGTGAATTGAGGTGTTTTTTAATACAATTAATTTAGTAAATGTAAATAAAAAAGGCCAAGTAAATTACTTGGCCTCTTTATTGTTTTTAATGTTTTAATTCAAGAATTAAGTATTACTCTGGCGCAACGTCTAATGTAGTAAATAACGAGTAACGCACGTTATCTATGCCTTTTTCAGACGACTCTTCGCTCACGCTTGCTTCAATTAAGTATAAACCCGGGTGCTGCCACGTTGTGCTAAAAAAGCCGTTTTTGTCAGTGGTTACTTTAACTTCGCCACGTTCGTTACGGTAGCGTGTATCACCTTTTAATATTGCCAGCTCAACGTTTGCTGCCGGCTTACCAGCTTTGAGCAACTGAAAACGCGCTTGTTCACCAACAAATAAATCGTTAGGGTGAGTTGGGCCGCTAATCTCTAAACCTTTACCAAGTAGTGCTGGCTTAGATGTGCCGTTACGACTTACAAACGTATCAACGGTAGAAAATGCTTTGGTTGTTTTAATATCTGTAGCGTCTGCTGGAATATCTTTACTGTTTTTGCCACCAAAAACACGACGACGCTCACCTTTTGCATCCTTATAAAAGGTCATTAAACGTGGCTCACGTTTCATTGCAATATGGTAAGTCCCTTCGTTGGTTAATTTAACTGCCGCAGAGTTTTTACGCTGTAAAAAGTAAGCGCGAATATTATCGCTAATAGGTTTGCCGTCAGGGCCGATAGCCATCAGTAAATTGTCGTCGTATTGTGCGTCTTTCTCAGTTGGGCGGTATGCTTTGTCGGGAGCAAAAATTTCATTAGAAATACTCGCGTCAATCATTACATAATGCGCTTTATCGCCAGATAAAGAAGTATGCGATGGTACTAACCATTGTGCATGGGCGTTAGCATAGCTTGATGCAAGTGCAGTGACTGTAAGTGCGCCAATTAATGCACTTTTAAGTAAATTGATTTTCATAATCGTTCCTTTTTAAATGGTTTTAGCGGATGCTTTATTTGCTGCTATGTATTACTTGGCAATAATAGTGACGAAGCTTTGTGAAAATTCATTGGTACCATCAATCGTGATTTTACCCTCTTGTGTTAGGTCTATTTCGACACGGCTGTAATCTCGGCCGCCTTCTTCGCGTACCACTTCAATATTAAGTAAGTATTTACCCGGTTTTACTGGGTTACCGTCTAAATCATTGCCCTGCCAATTAATGGTGTAAGATCCAGCTCGTTTGGTTGCGCCGCTTATGCCGTCGAAGTTAAGGTTACTTTTACCGGCTTTACGCCACCATTGGCGTAAGTCTTTAAACCATTCGGCTTTTTGTACCCAAAGTGCCAGCGTAGTAACGTGTTTGCGCTCGCTTGTTTCTAGCCAAACTGCAACATAAGGGCGGTGATACGGTTGTACGTCTAATTCGGGTAGGTTTAATTCAATTTCTAATTGTGCAGTTTGTGCATGCGCAGTCGCTTGAAAAAACGTCGCAACTAGCAGTAATGCTGCGCTTATAAACACTTTAAATTTAATCATTAATACACTCCTTTTAATTGTGGAACCCAACATAAATAAATAACGACAGGCGTTGCTATGCCTAACACCGTTATCCATATTCCTGCTAAGCGTTTTTTTCTGTTTTGAAATAAAATAATCATGCCGGTAATGGCAAATAAGATCATTAATACAGCTGAGATATCTATTACCCAACTCCATGCTTCGCCACTATGTCGGCCTTTATGTAGATCGCCAATTAGGCTTAAAAAACCACCTGTTTGGTAATCAAGGTTTAGTGTGCCACTTATAAAGTCGAGCTCGGCGTAGGCAAACCCCGCGGGTAATGGGTAGTCGAGCATTACCAGTGCGTCCTCTTTTTCCCATTCAATGCTTTTTACGTTAGTGAGCGCATATTGCTTGGCTAAGTAAGCTTCTATTTCGGGGTAGAGTGTAGGTAAGGTACTTAACTGCGCATTTGCTTTGGCAGCCAATGCACTTGGAATTGGAGTTGATATTTGGCCATTATTTTTATCATTTTTAAGCCAGTCAACATGGTTAAGTACTATGCCGCTAACACAAAATAAAATAAGCAAAAAAAATAGCGCTGTAGAAATATAAATGTGTAAAGCCCGGCTGGTGCTATATAAAGCTCGTTTGTTAATAAACGCCATAATAACTGTAAACTAATTAATATTTACCACATGATAATGATTTGTATTAGCTATTACAAATATACTTACTAAACTTTACATTAAGTTTTTATAAACAGCGGGTATTTACGTTGTTAAAGCGGGATATTCAACTTTTTGGTATGGAAGAGGGTCTTAAAATTAAATAAATCATTACAGCCACTTCAATTATGGCAACTAAAAAAATAACCCAAACAGCAGGAGATGAAGCCAGTAAAAATATAAAACCAACCAGCATGCCCAAAGCGGCGCAATATTTGGCTTTAACAGGCACTACTTTATGTGCTTGCCACTGGTGCAGGGTAGTGCCGTATCGTGGATGATTTAAAAGCCAATGCTCAAGTGCAGGCGATGAGCGAGTAAAACAGGCCAGAGCTAAAATAAAAAAGATGGTGGTGGGCATAACCGGTAGTACTATACCTATAATTCCAAGTACAACTAGCATTAAGCCAAGTACTTTAAACCATACCTTTTTGTAATATATATAGGTTGTTTTTATATTCACTTAGGTTAGTTTTATTAAATTATAGTTAGTTTGATTATAGAGTAATTAATGCCGTAATTTAAGCGCAATTGCAGTTACTTAATACGTGGACATAAAGGAATAAGTAAAATTAGCGCAGCAAAAAGGGCAAACAAAGTTGCCCTTTATAAGTAACTAATTAACTAGCTAATTAACTTACTTGGCTTAAAAGTAATAACCAAGGTTAATATTAAAGCGGCTTTCTGTTTCGCCGTTACCCGCGATAGAACCGCCTACAAATGGCTGATTACGCGCATGTACATAATCGATGTAAGTAAATAGTCCACCGGCGGCAATCGATACACCCGTTACGTTCATCCAGGTATTTGCGCTGTTGTCTGATTTATTGTAAATAATACCGTAGTCGTTATAAAACTGTAGGTTGCTTACCGGCCCCCACTGTACTGGTACGCTATATGCTACGTTAAAGGTGCTGGTAGTAGCATCGGCGGCAATTGAATCATAAAACCCGTATGCGCCTACAGCCATGCGATCTATATTATCAACATTGTAGTTATACTCACCGTGTTGTAGTTGAATATTCCAGTTATTAATATGGCTATTTAAGTGCAGTGCCCAAGCATTGTAATCACCCGCACGATCGGTCCCATCATGTAAGCCACCCGCAAGTGCTGAAATACCTACTTCAGTGGTTATGCCTTCACCGTGTTCAAAATGGTATGCATAACGACCTGTAAAGGTATTGTATTCGCCAAGCTGTTTTGCAGGCTCTGCGTAAATACCTTCACCGACAGGGCGGCTTCCAACAATATCGTACGAATAACGATGGCTACGATCTTCTACATAACCGTCAACACCACCAAGTTCATCATTTTTGAAAAAGCCAAGGTCTAGTTGCCAGTTATCGCTAACTTTACGTTTAAACATAATACCTAGATCGTGATCATCCTCTAGGCCAATATAATAGTTAGTACTAAAAAAGTAATTATGTGAGTTATACGGGTCGTTACCAAATGGTACTTTAGTAATACCTGCTTGTACTTGCCACTCATCATTAAGTTGATAACCAGCCCACGCCGACTTTATAACGGTCATGTAATCAAAAAAGCGAATTTCACCGCCTAAAAGTACACCACCAACTTCACCTGAGAGGTTTAAACGAAAAATATCAAAATCAAAGTCACCAAGGCGGTCTTCATTACCTTCACTATACGAGGTAACACTGTAGTTAGTACGAATAGCACCACCTACGGTTATACCAGCAGATTCTTTCTCTTCAGCTTTAGTGGCAGCAACCACAGTTGTTTGTTCCGCTTTTTTACTTATTTGAGCAACTTGTTGTTCGTGTTGCTCATTAATTTTCTGTTGTTTGGTTTTTTCAGCTGCTAATTGCTGCTCTAGCATCTGCATTTGCTGTTTAAGTTGCTTAAGCTGAGTTTGAAGCGTGTCTAGATCTGCGGCGAATACATTGCTCGACGCACCAGCTAGCATGAGGGCAAGTGTTAATTTCGAAAGTTTAGTCATAAATTGCTGCTCAGATTTTGATTGAAAATTTAAGATGTAAAAGCACATCCTGTGTAAATTTATTATTTAGGAGCTTGAGTAAGCGCACCCACTTCTAACAGAGGCGATGCATCAAGTTTATCTGCATCCATCATTGCGGCAATGCGCTGCATTGACGACAGTAATAGGCTCTGCTCCCACTCTGCAAGTGCCGAAAACTTAGCAATAAAATGCTCTTGTAGTGGTTGCGGTGCTTTATCAAGTAACTCCTTTCCTTTATCGGTGAGGTATAAACTCACTCGACGCTTATCCATTTGGCTACGTACCCGAGTTACTAAGTCTCTACCTTCTATCCTATCAAGAATATTAGTAACGGTTGCCGGGCTTAAATTTACATTTTGAGCTATACGGCTTGCTGTTATCCCATCTGTATGGGAAACCTCTTGCATTATAAGCAGTTGTGGCCCAGTTAAGCCTGAAGTTTTATTCAGTTGCTTAGAGTGTAAATCGATCGCACGAATCACTTTACGTAAAGAAACCAATAACTCGTTATGTTTTTGCATTTAGCTAATCTCGTTAAAAGGGCGCAATGGTTTGCCATAATCGCGAAATGTTACACATCAAGTAAATTGAATTCAAATGATATATTGCATTTTAGCCTGCTTTTTGTGGTTTTTATTAGTTTGAGCAGTAATTAAAATTTGTGTTTTTTAATTTTTAATCTATGTCTGTAGTGTTTTATTCGCTAATGGCTGTAGTATACCTTTAAGCCTATAGAGTATAGATAATGAGTTTTTTTTATCAATTTATAAGTATTGCTAATTTACTGAGGGTGACATTTATAAATAAGTATTAGTACAAAGTAATTATTTATAAATACCTCGCAGGTATTACCGAGTGAAAATAAAGCGATCGATATTTAAATTATTTCGCTTATCATGTAGATGATTTATAAGCTTACTTGACTATTTAGGTGCACATTTAACACTACGTGCCAGCATTATAGGAAATAATATGAAGTTATCACCTTCCGTTAGTATTTGTCATACTGATACCGGTTTAGAATTTATTAATATAAATAGTAGCCATTGCGATGCAAAAATATTTTTGCAAGGCGGGCAAATTACCAAGTTTACCCCAAAAGGTAAGCAGCCATTGTTATGGGTATCTCAAGAAGAAACATTCCAAGAAAATGCCAGTATTCGCGGCGGTATCCCAATTTGTTGGCCTTGGTTTGGAGCACACGATAACAATGATTTTCCGGCGCATGGTTTTGCTCGAACGAGTTTGTGGCAGGCCGATGAAGTGCATGAAACCGAATACGAAGTTATTGTTAGCCTTAAATTACCCATGAAACTAGTTAATCTTGATTATTGGCCGCATCAATCAAGCTTACGAGTTGAGTTTGTACTAAACGAGCAGTTACAAGTGCGCTTAACAACCACAAATTTAAGCAATACACCGTTTAGCTTTTCGCAAGCGCTGCATACTTATTTTCCAACATCAGATATTAACAATACCAGCGTTGATGGTTTGCAAGGTGCGCAATATACTGAATTTGGCGAAGCTCCAGTAATGCAAAGTGATGTGGTTAGTTTTGCCCGCGAAACCGACATGGTTTATACCCAAGCAGCGCCAGTGCAAACCATTAATACTCCCGAGGGTATAATTAGTGTGGGCCGAGAAAATTCCAGCTCTTGCGTATTGTGGAATCCATGGATAGAAAAATCAAAGCGTTTATCTAACTTTGCTAATACTGAATATAACAACATGCTTTGCCTTGAAGCAGCCAACGTATTAAATGATGCCGTTACGCTCGCGCCAAAACAAAGCCATACCTTAATTACCATCATTAAATGGCTGAGTTGAGCCTTGTATTTATATAAGTAATAGTGAGTTTAAACAATAATATGGTGTTTAATAATCAACAAATAACCAACTTACCACAACATAGTAATATTGAGTTTAAGCCATTGGCGGCTAACGCTTTGCTGCATGTGCAACTTAATTGGCTGGCGTTTTATATTCCTTTAATAACCGGCTTAGTGGTGGCGTGTTACTTAAATGCTGCTTTTGCTAATCTAGCGCAAACGTATTTGTTGATTGGCATGCCAATAATTATCATATTATCAATGTTTTATAATGTAGTGAGTATAAATCTGCAAGGGGTAGCAATGCGCACCCACGATATCGCGTTTAAAAAGGGAATTATTTGGCAGCAAATAGTTATTTTACCGCTAGCGCGAGTACAGCATATTGAGGTGCACCGCGGGCCAATTGAGCGCAAACTCGGCTTAGCGAGTTTAAAGCTATACAGCGCTGGTGGCATGAGCGCCGACCTGCAAATTAGCGGCTTAACTCACGACGATTGTAAAAATATGCGCCAGTTTGTACAAAACTACCGCAACGACGATAACATCGCACAAGCAACCCCTGCAGATGAGTAACGCTGGTAGCGCAAGTAGTTTACATTGGCAAGCTGTATCGCCTTGGGCGTTAGTGTATTTTGTTGTCCATTTTATGGTGCGAGTTATAAGAGATGGCATATTTAATTTGCTACCTATTACGATTGTGTTTGTAACTCAAGTTGAAAACAAACTATTTTGGGGACAAATTGCCGGAGCCGTCGCGCTTGTTGCTTTGCTTATTTACTCTTTTTTATATTATAAAAGCTTTCGTTTTTGTATTTCTGAAGAACACGAAATTTTACTCAAAAAAGGCGTATTTAAAAAAGAGCGTTTAACCCTTAAATTTGCTCGCGTACAAAACGTAAATATTGCTGAGCCGTTTTATTTTACCCCTATTAACTTAGTAAATTGTATTTTTGATGCCGCAGGTAGCGTAGCGCAAGAAGTGGTACTGCCGGGAATAACCAAAGAACACGCACAACAAATGCGTAAACAAATTTTTGCTTACAAAGCCCAGCAACAAGATACTGTAACTGACAATGTAGATCACCAAGTAACAGCACAAAGCAGTCTATTTATTAGCAATAAAGAAATTGCTAAGTTTGGTTTAATATCAAATATGGCTATTTTAGCCTTTGCAGCTATTGCGCCATTTATAAATGTTGTTATCGATTTTTTAGAGCAAAAGCTGATTGCTAAAATGGAGGGCTTTTACCAGCAAGAGCTAGGTATAGTAGCCAATGCTGCCATGTTTGCGGTGATCACCTTAATTGTTTTGTTGGTTATTATTGCGGTGTTGTTGTCGGTTGGCATGTCGTTGATTCGGTTTTATAACTACGAGCTGTATTTTAAAGGACAAAAGTTTAAACGCATTGCTGGCTTATTAGAGCGCCATCAGTTATCTATGAGCTTAGATAAGGTGCAATCAATTGTTATAAAACAAAACTTAGTTGCCCGACTATTAAAACGCTTTACCGTTGAATGCTTGCAAGCGAGCAGTGGTGGTATGGTAGCAGGCGTTGCTGCTAAAAATAATAAACAAACCTTGCTCTTACCGGTATTAAACGCGGCACAAGTAAACAGTGTTTGCCAATGGATTTATCCTTGGTTTAATAGCAAAAACCTCGCATTTACAGGCGCAGAGCGCGCACTACTATATAAAAACTTAGTTTTTTATGCGCTTTTACCGAGCATATTAGTATTTGTTTTTTGCTTAGTAGCTGAGTTTAATATGTGGCTTAGTTTAGGTGTATTTGTTGCATTTTCTGGTTTAGTTACCTTGTCGTATCAGCGTTATGGCTATTACTTACATGAAGATAATGGCCGATATTATATGGTGGTGCGCAAAGGCTTGATTGGCGTACATTATCGGGTGTTTGAACTGTATAAAACACAAAGTGCCCGAAGTATAAGTACCTACTTAATGCGTCGCTCAGGGTTAAAAAGTGTGTATATACAACTCGCCTCAGGTTACGCTTTTATGCCCTATATAAAGCAGCAAGATGCTGACTTTATAATTGATTTTACACTTATGCAGGTTGAATCTGATCCCCGTAGCTGGATGTAGCTCTACTAAAAGCATGTGTAGTTTATAGTTGCACATGTTTTATTACACTTTATTACTGCCAACTAAAAGTAATTAGTAATAACCTAGGTGCAGTTAAGGGATCATCTAAGGGACTATAATGAAAAAAACACTTATCGCAGCGGCTTTATTACTTACCGCGCCGAGCTATGGCAACGACTGGCAAACCATTCATACCGAGCACTTTAATGTGCATTACAG
Organism: Pseudoalteromonas sp. SG44-5; assembly: GCF_014164175.1. Classification (NCBI taxonomy): domain Bacteria; kingdom Pseudomonadati; phylum Pseudomonadota; class Gammaproteobacteria; order Alteromonadales; family Pseudoalteromonadaceae; genus Pseudoalteromonas; species Pseudoalteromonas sp. SG44-5. The sequence continues at coordinate 30,332 of NZ_JACJES010000010.1, forward strand.
TATTGAGCATACCGACTTTGCCAAATCGACTGCTGTAGAGCTCGAAATAGTACGTACCAAAGTGCTTGATCAACAAAACCGCGCACTCGATAAAACTGTAGATGTAGTGGTGTTTGATCCCTTAAATGCAGCGAATGGTTTTGCGCTACCTACCTCAAATAACCCGATAATGGCACTTTTTACCACGCCGCCACAATCAGATACTGTTATATCAAATACCTCAGGTTGGCAGCAGTTATTGGTATTGCACGAGTACATTCACTTAGTGCATTTAGCACAGCCAACACGTAATAACTGGCAGCAAAAAATACGCAGTCTATGGGATCTATACGATCTAACTTACAGCAATACCCCTCGTTGGGTTGCCGAAGGTTATGCCACGTTAATTGAATCTAAAATGACCGGTCGTGGGCGCTTATTTGATAACTACTCAGAAGCAATATTAGTAGAGTTTGCCCAGCAAGGAGCGTTGCCCAGCTACTCACAGTTAAATAGTACCGAAGGTGGCTTTATGGCCAGCTCCATGGCGTATTTAATTGGTAGCCGTTTTTTAAATTGGTTAGAGCAAAACTATTCAGAGCAAACGCTCGATAGCGTTTGGACACGCATGCAAGGCGTAAAAGTGCGTGATTTTGATCAAGCATTTAGCGGCGTGTTTGGGCAAAGTGCCGCTAAGCTGTACCGCCGTTTTGTAGCTGAATACACTTACAAAGCTATGGCCAAAGAGCAATTAGAACCTAAGCTTAATAGTGAGCTGTGGCTACAGCTTAGTTTATATGCAAGTAACCCTGCGCTTGCAAAAGATGGCAGTAAGCTGGCCATTGTAGAGCGTGATAAAAACGATAACACTAAGCTTATTGTGTACAGCACAGAGCAAAATACTAAAGCCGAAAATAGCTTTAATAAAGCACAAAAAAAGCTATTAGAAAATGATCCCCTAGATATTGCTGACACTGCACCTGGTGTATTTAAGCGTGAGCAAAAACAAGTGCTTAACCAAATTAACCGAGCAGGCATAGCTAACCCACAATGGATTAATAATACCACGCTTTACTTTAGTGCTTTTAGTACTGAGGAATCGGGGAGTTATAATCGTGTTTCTGATGTTTTTAGCTACAACACTGAAACCGGCAATATAGAGCAGCTTACCGAGCTTGCAGGTATTCGCCGTTTTAGCGTAACCAGCGATGGTGAAACCTTATATGCTGAGCAAGTAAGAGGTGGTTACTCAGAATTAGTGAAAGTAAATTTAACCACTAAAGTCGTCACTGAGTTATTTAGTAAAAGTTTAAAAACGGCGTATGACTACCCAATATTAAACCCTGATGAAACTAAATTAGCTTACTTATCAGCATCTTTAAACGAAAATTGGCAATTATATATACAAAATACGGATGGTGAGCACCGTCAATCAGTGGCTATGCCAAACGGGTATCAATATTTAAGCCAACCAAGTTTTAGCCAAAATGGAGAGTCGCTTTACTTTATTGCTGGCTTAAATAGCGCTACCGATATTTATAGTTATCATATTGCAAGCAAAACACTCACTAAACTAACTCAAGGGCAAGAAGCGGTTGCACATCCCATTGAAATGACAGATGGCTCATTACTTTATTTCTCGATTAGCGCAGATGGCCCCAATGTAAAACAACTAGCGAAAACACACCAAGGGAATATGGTTAGTGATATTGCAACCACTAAACATGCGCCACTGCTTATGGTTAATCAACACACACTTCCAAAAGCTAACATTTACACTAACCAAGTAGGCACACAAAGTAGCTACAATGCACTTGAGCAACAAGCCACTGTTGCACTAGGCGCGCAGTATTATTCGGCTGCAACCAGTTTGTTGAATTTAGGGGTTAAAAGTAGCGATTTATTAAAACAGCTCGACTTACAGGCAGGGTATAGCGCCGACTTGCACAATGGTGCTTTGCATGGTGGTTTTGTGCAGGCAAAATACAGTGCATTACCAGTAAAATTCAAACTTAGCGTGTTTGATTATAATTTAAATACAGCACGCCAATATAAATCCTTAAATCAAACAAGCTTAAGCGCCGATATTACTGCGCGCGGTGGTTTTGCTGCAATAAGTTACCCTCTTAAATTTGGGCAGTTAAACTTAACGCCAGAGCTTGCTTATAATTACACTGACTACAAACAAAACCATAAAAGCTGGACGCGCTTTGGCGTTACTCAAAGCTGGCAATATGACCGCCAAGACTTTGTTATAGGCCAAAGTACTTATGCGAGCTGGTACGATGGCAGCAGCAAAAGTAATAATTGGCAAGGTTACGATTTAGCCGCCCAAATTTTTGGTAAAGCATTTGGTATTCCTCTTTATGCAAGCCTTGAGCAAAAGCAACGTGATGATGGCAGCCTTGCATTAGGTGGCTTTGGCTCAAACCTGATTAATCAGCAACAAAGTAGCGAATTTGTACTTTCATCTGAGCTGCCTTTTTACAGTGCAACTGCAAAGCGTTATCAAGGTTATGGTGCTGGGTTTAGCTTTAAAGAGGGGTTACCTTGGCTTTATTACAAGCAACACCAACTTGATAGCATGGTATATGCACAAAGTTACGGCTTAAAATATCAAGGTGATATTAGCTTTGGGATGGGGCCTGCAGGTGTAAATGATTTAACGTTTAATTTAGGCTTATCGCGCGTAGAAGGCGATAGCTTTGCAGATGAAATGCGCGCGTGGTTAAGTTTTTATTATTCGCTTTAGCGTTTTTAAAAGCAAAGGTAAAAATAATTAATAACGGGGTTTGAGCGGCGATTTAAGTGCCGTAAAACCCACATTTACTTTGTCATACTTAACGACAGTAACTTAGCTTGATACACATTAAGCTTTTGTTTGTCGCGTTCAAGTTCGATGGCTTTTTCAAGTAAGCTTTGTGTTTGTTGAGTTTTACCTTGCTGAAAGCGTATTTTCGCCAGCTCTAAATACAGATCGGCTATATACGGTGCTTTTACTATTGCTTGCTCAACATGTTTGTTAGCGCTATAAATATTTCCTGTTTGTAACTCATTTTTAGCCAGTACTAATAACTCATAAGGATCTTTTTCTATATTTATTAGTTGTAAAGATAACTGCTGCGCAAGCTGAGTATCACCAAGCTTTTGAGCTAATAATTGATAGTTACTAATTAAATTTATGCTCGCATAATTGTTATTTAATGCTGCTTGATAAATATTTTTCGCGCTTTGTAAGTCGCCAGCATGGCGGTGTAATATGCCTGCTAAGTTAAATAGCTCAGGATCTTTAGGGGTGTAGTTATTAGCTTGCAAAATAAGAGAATATGCCATGTTTAATTGTTTGTTTGCTAATGCGCTAGCGGCTAAATTGCTATAAAACTTAGCGAGTAAGTCATTATGGTTAGCACTACCTGAGTAAATACTGTCTCGAGTTGGGAAGTAGTCGATTAACGTACCTGCGCGGGTTGTTATTGTGCTTATTGGATTTATGTTTTTAGCGGTACCTATTTCTTTAGGGGCATAAACCATAGTTCTAAAATGGTTAGCTACATACACTAAGTTACTTTCTTTTGCGTAAACAGGCTCGCTGGTCATTTCTTGAAAACTCGTATCTAAACCAAGAATGCGAGCATAGCTTTGGGTAAGCACCGCTAGGCTAATACAGTTTCCTTGCGCTCGATTAACTGTTTGTGTAGAAGTGAGTGTATCGCCGTGATATGTAAAGTTAGTTAGTTGGTTTTCAAGGTAATTATAAACAACTCTATCGGTACGAATCCCAGATAATAGCTGTTTTTTGGCATACGCTAAAAACTGCTCTGTCTCGACCTCAGACAGCTCAAAAATAGCTTGTTCAGATAAAGTGGGTTGCTGGCTAAATAAAGCATGATTAATTACTTGTGTAAGCGGTATAGTTTGCAGTATTTGCTTTTGATTGTTAGTACTGCTGCAGCCGGTTATTAATGAAAAAATAGTAATTATCACAAGCGTATAAAATTTCATAAACTCACTCCATTGATACAAAAGTAAGTAGCTTAAATAGAGTTAATTACTACTTTACCTAACATTATAATGAGTTTGTTTTTTAATCAAGGGTTTGCTGTGCGGCGTTTATTTAAACGGTTTTGTCGTGACTGCTTTTTGCGTGCACGTCGGGTAAGCCATAAATAAAAGCCAGTACCTGCAAGCCATACAGGGCTTAAGCCAATAACAGCCCACAGCACCTTACTTACAAGCCCTGCAAAGTAGCCAAAGTGGAGCTTTCTAAAGCTATCAATTACTTGCCAGCCAATTCCTACTTCGCGAATATCCCAGTTAGCCATGTGCTCGCCAGTTAGCTTACTGTAAGTAATTGTATTGGCGTATTCACTAGCCAGCGGATTGGTTGTGCTTACTTCACCAAATAAGGTAATGTTTTCGTCTGGCTCTAATGGCAAAACTAAAAAAGTACCGTTAAAAGTAGAGATTTGTTTTTTGCTGTCATCGAGTATTTGCTGCAACGAAATGTCGTGACTGTATAAGGGGTTGGTTAGTACATAATGCTCTTCTTGTGCGTGTTCTATCACTTCGTGATACCACACAGCCCAGTTAAAGTAGCCGCCAGTAATGGCTAAAATAATAATAATGGGTGAGCCTAACACGCCGGTCATTTTATGAATGTCGCTAAGCACTATTTGTAGTGTTGCACGCCAGCGTACGCTAAATAAGCGTCGCCAAAATTTGCGATAAATAATCAGGCCGCTAATACCCAATACGAGTAAAAACACCGCAAAAAAGAACCCTAATACAGTGCCCGTTTGCCCTGGTAAATTTTTAAAATCGTTAAGTAAAAAGGTGTAATGCAGCTCTAAAAACCAATCGGTGAAATAATGGCTGGTACCCACAGGCTCTGACAAAATATCACCTGTGTATTGGTTTAAATGTAACTTAGCCCATTGCTCTGTACCGCGCTTTATTAAGTAAACCCGATCAGCAGTATCATCGTTAAATATTTCCCAACTAGCTACTATATAATTAGGGTAAGTACGCTCTGTTTTAGCGATTAACTTATCAATAGGTAGTCGCTCAGGTAATGCTTTTACCACAAAGTGGCTATTTGGCATTAGCAGGCCATCTATTTCACTTTTAAATACTAAAACACTCCCTGTAATGCTAATAACAATAAGGGGGATGATAGCAATAAGGGCAACCCAGCTATGAATTTTAAACAGTGTTTTTCGCATATATAAAGCAAGAAAAGATGACAAGTATTGCGCATGATAACAATTATCAATTGCAATTCAAGTTTTGCAGATGGTTATGCTAAAAACAGCAAAAGCGTGAACTTAAGCTAACGATTTTTGTATAGCTAAGTTGCCAGTTGCTAAAAAAATATTTTCAATTTAGTTGAGTAAAATCTAGTCGCCACTACAATGCCGCTATAATATAAAATCCTTTAAAAACATATGTTTATTATATGTTTCCATTTTAATTCCTATTAACACTTACGTAACGAGCGAGGTTGCTTTGGCACATTTTCTGCCTGTATTGTCTTCATTTATTTTAGTCTTTAGTTTTTTACCACTGCTAAATAAAATTCGTAAAAATCGCAGCGTGTCGGGTTTATCGCTGTTGATGATGACCTTTGGTGTTGCACAAAGTACGTACTTTATTGCCTTTAATCTGTATTTTGAGCGCTTTTATATGGCGCTGCCATTTATAGTAACAGGTATATTAAGTGGTTCTATTTTATACTATTTTGCGCGTTATAATGCTGAACGAAAAGAGCGTGTTCAGTTACTGTGTATGTTGGCTTTTTCGCTTATTCCATTTACGTTATTAGCTAACCCAGTACTTGATACAGCTAAGGTACTAACGTGGTTAACCTTTGTTGGTTTGGTAATGAGCTCGGTGCGTGTAATGCCACAAACGTATAAAACTATTCGCAGTGGTGATATTAGTAATTTAAGTGCACGTTATTTTAGTTTGCAGTTTGTGGCGGGTATTTGTGGTTTATTTGCCGAGTTTGCTATGGCTACGCAAAGTATTGCGCATATTTTAACGTTTGTGATGATTTTACTCACCAACGCTGCGCAGCTTGGTTGCATTCAATATTATAAAATGCGCCCTAATACGGTATAACGTTTAAAATAGTAGTGATAATTTAATTTAACTGTGGCAGGTTTAAGCTATTCGTAATTATAAAGTTTAAACCATGCAATTAACTATTCATCAAATAGATGCGTTTACTAATGAATTATTTAAAGGCAATTATGCCGCAGTGATCCCCCTTGATACGTGGTTAAGCGACGATTTAATGCTAAAAATTGGCGCAGAAAACAACGTGTCCGAAACCGCTTTTACTTGCCAGCAAAGCGATGGCAGCTTTGCTATTCGCTGGTTCTCACCTTTGATGGAAATTGACTTTTGTGGCCATGCCACACTGGCAGCTGCTTATGTGCTTTGTGAGCAGCATAATTTAGCGCAAGTGCGTTTTTATGCTGCTGCCGTGGGCGAGTTAGTCGTTAATAAAAATAGCGATGGTAGCTTTGCCATGACCTTTCCAAAACAAGCACCGGTTGTTGTATTAAATGCCCCTTCTGCACTGCTAAATGGTTTATCAAAAGCACCCACAAAAGTGCTAAAAAACCGCCAAGCTTATTTTGCTATTTACGATAATGAGCAAGATGTAACTCAGCTTAAAACCGATTCGCAGTTACTAAAAACATTATTTCCGCTCGATGTGGTTGCCAGCGCACCTGGAGATGAATACGACTTTGTGTCTCGCTACTTTTGGCCTGCAAGCGGTGGCGATGAAGATTATGTAACAGGCTCTATTCATACCGGCCTTGCCCCTTATTGGGCTCAGCAATTGGGTAAAACTACGTTAAGCGCTTATCAGGCTTCGAGCCGCGGCGGGCAGTTACTATGCGATGTTGGTGATACATATGTAACGATCACAGGGCATGCGGTAAGGTATTTAACCGGCACTATTTTTATTTAGCAAAGCGCTACATACTTTCTAAATTGTGTATAAATAAACCATGCTATTACTCTTGCGCTGCGAATAAAACGCTTTTATTTAAAAATATAATTTTTGAAAGTTAGCACAGGCGACGCAGCCGCCACTATATACTTATTACTCCAAACCGCGCCTCTATTATTTATTCTTGTTTAAAGTTATTGATTTATAAACTTAAAAATTACAGCTTTAATTTCTCTATAGTATTACTTGTTATTCTTTTTATTAATTGAGAGTTATTTTAGAAATAGTTACTTACAAATGCGTCGTTAATATTTGGTTAAGCTCTGTTATTATGTTGTTAGTGAGTTTTTGAGGTAATTAAGTTATGCAAACAAGAATACTTAAATGGGTTTTTCCTTTTGTTGCACTTGCCATTGGCATAGTGAGCTTTATGGGAATTAACGCTATTGCAGAAGAATCAGCAGAAAAAAAACCAGTAGATACACGCCCTACCGTTAAAGTGGAAAGTGCTTTGGCAAATAATCATCAGGTTATTATTAATAGTTACGGTGAAGTAAAGCCGCTTGAAAATACCCAATTGTCGGCGCAGGTGTCGGGTGAGGTATTAAGTTGGCATCCTAACTTTATTGCCGGTGGTGTAGTTGGCCGTGGCGAAACCCTATTTACTATTGAAAAAGATAATTACCAAGCAGCCGTTTTAATGGCTGAAGCTGAGCTTGCACGCGCACAAGCAGGCTTAATTGAAGAACAAGCACAAGCGCAAGTAGCAGCAGACGAAGCAACACGCTTTCCTGGTAAGGCCCGTACAGATTTATTTTTACGTAAACCACAAGTTTTGAGTGCACAAGCGTCGGTTAAATCGGCGCAAGCTGCCTTAAAGCGTGCGCAACGTGACTTAGAAAATTGCGAAATAACTGCGCCATACGATGCGCTCGTTATTAGTCGTAATATTGGTGTGGGTCAGTTTGTATCTATGGGTTCGCAAGTGGCCGAAATTAATAACATAGAAACCGCAGAGGTGATCATTCCTATTGCCGGCTTTGATAGTATTTTTTTACCAGAGCGTATTAAAGGTATTACTGCAACTGTGATTCAAAAAGGACTAAATAGCTTTACTCGTGAAGCAGTAATAGACCGCGATTTAGGTATTGTAGATAGTGCTACCCGCATGAGTAGTTTAGTGGTGCGAATTGACGACCCTTACGGTTTAAAAAGCAAACAACCAGCAATTAAATTTGGCAGCTACGTACAGGTAAGGTTTGCAGGCGCTATGCTCAGTAACATTTACCGTTTACCGCAAGCATTAGTGAATAATCAAACGGTATGGATAGTAAATGAGCAGCAGCAACTTGAGCCGCGCAAAGTAACGGTTATTAGAGAAGAAGGTGAGTTTTTTTATATTAACAGCGGTTTAAATGCAGACGATAAACTCGTTGTTACCTTGCCAGAGTATCCGCAAAAGGGCATGGAAGTAAAAGTGGCTGGTACTAGTACTAACAGCGCAACTGAAAGCTCAGAGACAAGCAACTCTAATACTCAGCAGTTGTAAGGTAGCAAAATATGAATGAACCAATAGAGCAAAAACAAACGGGTATTATTGCCTACTTTGCAAAGAATTCGGTAGCTGCCAATTTAATGATGTTTTTTATCATTGTAATGGGGATTATTAGTTACTTTACTATTCAGCGCCAAATGTTTCCTAATGTAGAAATTAACTACATTAATATTGAAGCTAACTATCCAGGTGCATCGCCACAAGAAATAGAAGAAAGCATTCTCATAAAAATAGAAGAGTCGCTTAAGGATGTAACCGAAATTAAAAAAGGCGTGTATCGTGCGTTTCGTAATGGTGGCCGTGCGAGCTTAGAAATAAATACTGACGTTAAACTTACCGACGTGCTCGATAAAGTAAAACTTCGCGTAGATGGTATAGCCACGTTTCCTGGCGGTATGGAGCCGGTAACAATTAGCCAAGTAGAGTTTAGACAAGACGTAATAGGCATGACCTTAGTAGCCGACCTGCCACTGAGCGAGCTTAAGCCAATTGCAAACCAAATAGAGAGTGAGTTATTGCAGCTTTCTAATGTATCGCTAGTTGTTAACGATGTGCCACTTGATGAAATAGCCATTGAAATTGAACCCGATACGCTGCGCCAATATAACTTAACCTTAAGCGATGTAATGACTGCAGTACGCAGATATTCAGCTAACTTTTCGGCAGGGCAGCTAAAAACTGACTCGGGAGTTATTTCGGTACGCGTAGAAAATCAATTTTATAGCGGCGAAGAGTTTCGAAAAATACCGGTAAAAATTGGCGAATACGGTGCAAAAGTATTGTTGCAAGATATTGCCGTAATTAAAGACCAATTTACCGAAGGTGAGCGCTACTTTAAGTTTAATGGGCAAAATGCGGTGTATCTTTCGGTTAAAGCAACCCAAGAGCAAAACATGATCCCGGTTGCCGAGTCGGTTAAAGCATTTATAGAACAAAAAAATAATCAGCTGCCGCCCAGTATACGGTTAGAGCCATTAATGGATATGACTTACTATCTAAATGCTCGCCTTGATATGATGAAAGCTAACTTGTTTCAGGGCGCTATTTTAGTGGCAATTATGTTGTCGTTATTTTTGCGTTTTAAACTGGCGTTGTGGGTAATGCTAGGGCTGCCAGTGTGCTTTTTAGGTGCAATGATGATGATGCCGGTATTTGGTATTAGTATTAATATTATTTCGTTATTTGCGTTTATTATGGTGCTGGGAATAGTGGTGGACGACGCCATAGTCATAGGAGAGAGCGCCTACACCGAAATAGAAAGAAGTGGTGGTGGTGTTGAAAGCGTAGTGCGCGGCGCTAATCGTGTTGCAACGCCTGCGACCTTTGGCGTATTAACCACAATTGCAGTGTTTGCACCATTTACCTTATCGAGCGGCCCAGAAAGCGCGTTTTTTTACGGTATAGCGGTAGTGGTAATGCTGTGCTTAGTATTTAGTTTGGTTGAATCAAAACTAATTTTACCGGCGCATATTGCTCATACGCACTTTGCACCTATTAAAAAAGGCAGTTGGCGCGATCGCTTTAATACCCGTTTTTTTGGCTTTGTAAATGGCCCGTATAAACGCTTTATTGTGCGCTGCGTAGAATGGCGCTGGACGGTGATGTTTGCATTTATAGCAATGCTTATTCTTAGCGTTGGGTTAATTACCTCAAACAAAGTACGTACTGTACCCACCCCTAAAGTACCGCACGACTTTCCACAAATACGCGTAGAAATGAATGACAATGTTTCAGACATACAAACCATTGCAGCTATTCGCGACATTGAAGCTATGGTGCTGCAAGTTGATGAAGCAACAGAGCGTGAATTTGGTAAAAAAATGATCCGCGATATCTTGGTATTTAACCAAGGTAGAACAGAGTCACAGTTATTAGCGCCATTAGTTGATGAAGACTTGCGTCCGTATAACGCCTTTGAGTTATCGCGTCGTTGGCGTGAGGCTATGCCAACCATAGCTGGCGTTAAGTCGTTAACTATTCAAGATGATGCTGGCGGCGGCGGTGCCAACGGTAATGGTGAGTTTGGCTATTTATTGTATGGCTCAGACATAGACACGCTAAATAATGCAGGGCGTCGTTTTATTCAATTACTGCAGCAACAAAAAGGTTTGTTTGATATTAGCTCGACCATTGATCCTGCTAGTAAAGAAGTGCAAATGAGCTTAAAACCGGTTGCTTACGACTTAGGTTTAGATCTTTCGAGTGTTGCCACCCAAGTAGGTGCTAGCTTTTATGGTGGTGAAGCGCAGCGCGTGATCAGAAACGGCGAAGAAGTACGTGTAATGGTTCGTTACCCTAAGCTTACTCGCGAAGCATTTTCATCACTTAAACATGCAGTGATCACCACACCACAAGGGCGTGAGGTATTACTCGGTGATGTAGTTGAGCTAACCGAAACACCAGGCATTAGTTATATTCGCCGTGAAGGAGGCTATCGTACAGTTTATGTATATGGCAGTATCGACGAAGAACAAATAGAGCCAGGCGAAGTAGTTAAACAAGTTAAAGAGAACTTATTACCGCAGCTTAAAGATGAGTTCCCTACAGTTAAATCTGAGCTTGGTGGCGCAATAGAGGAACAACAAGCGCAAGCAAGTGAGCAAATGATGTTTTTTATTGGCGGCATGATCCTCGTTTATATTTTACTGGCTGTGCCATTAAAAAGTTACTCGCAACCGCTTATTGTTATGTCGGTTATTCCGTTTAGCTTAACGGGGGCTATTTGGGGGCATTATTGGTTTGGTTTAGATATTAGTTTAATGTCGGGCTTTGGTTTAATAGCCGCCGCAGGGGTAGTAATAAACGACTCCCTAGTTATGACCGATTATGTAAACCAAGTGCGCCGTAACGGCGTAAGTATTAAAGATGCCGTTATTGAGGCAGGCTGTGCGCGTTTTAGAGCTATATTACTCACCTCAATTACTACTTTTGCAGGGGTATTACCTATTATGTTTGAAACCAGCCTACAAGCTAAATTTGTTACCCCAATGGCAGTGGCGCTGGGCTTTGCTGTTATGTTTGCTACTTTAATAACACTGATATTAGTACCGTGTTTATATATTATTTTAACGGATATAGGCGCGTTATTTAAACGACCGTTTAGTAAAAAAACCACTAAAGCTACAATTTAAAATAGCATTGTAAGTAAGCAGCAAAGTAAAAAGCCAACCGTAATCAGGTTGGCTTTTTTGTTTTATATAGAGCTTAAGCATTAGATTTAAATTCTGGTTACATTCTTTTGTTTGATTGTTGCAAGCTTGCGAATTATAATCTTCATCTTATTAATAAACTGAGCTAATATTTAGTTTGCATTTGTTTGTTTATTGCTCTAAATGTCTTGGCTGTGTATTTGTGTATTACCAATGCAAGGTTTGGATTTTAAGGTGTTGCTGTGTTTATGCATACGTCATTGGTCTGTGGAAAATGGACACCAATAGGTTGCTTAAATCAGGATGTCCAATTATCTATTGGCGATTCTGTGGTAGTAACCTTTTATGACATGCAAGGAGAGCTAGTCGATTTATCATTTAGTTATGAAGTGACGGTATCTGAGCAGGGAGGGCCTAATGCGTGGCCGCGCCTAATAGCAGAATATATTAATGTGCATGTTCCCTTAGTTAGCGCAGGGCGCATGACCGATACAGGGCTAGTAGTTGCTTATCGTTATAATCAAATATTTGCACTAGAATCAAGCGGTATTTGTAAAGCGGATGTTAGTTTTAATTGTTTGACTAAACGCAATGTGTCGGTAATAAAAAATAGCGCAGAATACGATAGCGTTTATCCCGCTGGTGGCGATAACTATAATGCGGGCATAAAAGTATTGCAGCCCAAAACAGGGCATATTTATCAGTGTAAAGCATGGCCATTTAGTGAATATTGCCGTGTTAATGGTGAGCAAAGTGCCATGTTTGAACCCGGTGTGGGTAAAAGCTGGGCTATGGCTTGGCAGCAAGTAAAATAAATAGCTTGTATACAGTTTTGAATTGGAATTATTTCTCAAGGTGTTTTTCTTAAGATATTCTTCTTGAGGTACTCTCTTCCCAAGGTGCTCTCTTCCCAAGGTATAAAGACAACAATAAAAATTGCAGAAATTTTAGTAATTGTACTTATACCGTTTAGCCCGCTCAGCAATGAGTGGGCTTTTTTATTTTTATGTTAAACTGGCAAATATTGTTATTTTTTAATCGGTTTATTTGTGTCTACTTCTGATTTTTCTTTGGCCTTGCTGCCAAGCTTCCCTATTGCTGAAAAGCAAGCCTATACCCTTAACACACACGATAAAACACGTATCGATAATTACTATTGGATGCGTGATGACGAACGTCAAAATAAAGATGTATTAGCGCATTTACATGCTGAAAACAGCTATTGTGAAGCGCAATTAGCGCCAATGCAGCCATTGCAAAACATTCTTTTTGAAGAGCTAAAGGGCCGTATTGTAAAAGACGACAATACAGTACCGGTTAAAGATGGCAAATACTGGTATCACTCTGAAGTGCGTGGCGATGACGAATATTCTCGTCATTATCGCAGTAGTGATATGAGTACTAGCGATAAGCAAATTTTATTAGATGTAAATAAGCTAGCGGCCGGATTTGAATTTTTTGAGCTAGGCGAAGTAGCACTGAGCCCGTGTGAGCAATTAATGGCGTACTCAGAAGATACTGAAGGGCGTCGTATTTATACCGTGCACTTTAAAAATATAACCACTGACGAAATGCTCACCGATAAGTTAGAAAACACCGAAGGCCAAGTGGTTTGGGCTAACGACAATAAAACGGTTTTTTACGTTAAAAAAGATCTAAAAACATTATTAGGTTACCAAGTATTTAGGCACGTGCTGGGTACAGAGCAAAGCCAAGATGTAATGGTGTACGAAGAGCAAGACAGCAGCTTTTTTATGGGGCTGGGCAAAAGTCGCGACGAAAGCCTTATTATTATTGATTTAGCCAGCACCGAAACTAACGACACTTGGGTACTTGATGCTGACCAGCCAAACGGCGAGTTCAACGCATTAATGCCACGCGAAGAAGGCCATGAATTTGACGTTGATAAGCTTGGCGATACTTTTTACATAGTGACGAATTGGCAAGCCAAAAACTTTCGCTTAATGACCGCAACCATTCAAACTATTGCCGACAAAACCCAGTGGCAGCAGCACACAGCTCATCGCGATGATGTACTGCTTGAAGGTGTTGAATTATTTAACGACTTTTTAGTATTAAGTGAGCGCGAGCAAGGGCAAGCCCGTTTTGTGGTTGTTAATAAACAAGGTGAACGCATGACATTAGCGTTTGAAGATCCTTGCTACTACGCCGCCATAGCAATGAATCCAGAGCCAGAATCACGCAGTGCCCGTATTTACTACTCAAGCTTAACTACGCCTGGCTCGCTATACGATGTTGATTTAACTACAGGCGAAAAAACCTTACTAAAACAACAGCAAATATTAGGAGACTTTAACGCCGATAATTATCAGTCAGAACGCCTAATGATAACTGCACGCGATGGCGTAAAAGTACCTGTATCTGTTGTTTACCGTAAAGAGAGTTTTAAAAAGGACGGTACTAATCCGTTGTTTCAATATGGCTATGGTGCTTATGGCTATACTATTGATCCTAGTTTTTCGAGTACATCATTAAGCTTACTCGATCGCGGCTTTGTGTATGTTATTGCGCATGTGCGCGGCTCAGAAATGTTAGGCAGGCAGTGGTACGAGCAAGGTAAAAAACAACATAAACAAAACAGTTTTAACGACTTTATAGACGTTACTAAAGCGCTGGTTGAGCAAGGTTACGGCGATAAAAATAAAGTATTTGCATCGGGTGGCAGTGCGGGTGGTTTATTAATGGGAGCCGTGGTAAACCAAGCACCTGAGCTTTATTGTGGCGTTGGTTGTCATGTGCCATTTTTAGATGTGCTAACCACTATGTTAGATGAAAGTATTCCGCTAACCACCAACGAATACGACGAGTGGGGTAACCCTAACGATGCGCAATTTTATGATGTAATTGCAGCCTATTCGCCGTACGATAATATTTGCGCGCAAGAGTATCCGCATATGCTAATAACCACTGGGCTGCACGACTCACAGGTACAATATTGGGAGCCGATGAAGTGGGTAGCTAAAATGCGCGAGCTAAAAACCGATAATAATATTTTAGTATTTAAAACCGATATGGATGCCGGACACGGTGGCGCATCTGGGCGTTTTAAAAGCTTAGAAGAAAGAGCGCTCGAAATGGCCTTTTTTATCGCCTTACTAAATAATTAGGCAACAATTAAAAAGTGCACAAATAAAAACATCGCCACTGTAAAGTAGGCGATGTTTTTATTTTATAGCTGCTTAAATACAGCGGTTAATGCATTTAACTTTTATTAATCTAAGTAAGCTTTTAACATCCAAACAAGTTTTTCTTGCTCTGAAATATAATCACTCATTAGCGCGGCTGTACCTTCGTCGTTTGCATCGGCTGCTTGGCTTAAAATTTCGCGCTGCATTTTAATCAACACACTGTAACCTGCAAGTAAGTTCTCTACTGCAGCTACACCGTCGCTAATACCTTTAGCTTCTTTAATTTTACTTACTTCTAGGTAATCTGAAAACGCATGCAGTGGCGCACCATCTAGCGTTAAAATACGCTCAGCAACTTCATCTACTTTTAAAAGCAATAAGTTATAAATTTCTTCAAACTTAATGTGTAGTTCAAAAAAGTTACGGCCTTTAATATTCCAATGAAACCCACGTGCGTTCATGTACTGAATTTGATAGCTGCTCAGTAGCGAGTTTAATGACTTAATAATGTCTTCACTTTTTGCACTGTTTAAACCAATAGCATTTACCTGTGACATAGCTTGTTCCTTAAATAACCGTTAATAACGTTAACTGCTAATGAGTATTGCCTATCATCAGCCGTTAGTAAAATAATTTAAATAGATGGGATTAATAGCTTAAATAAATCGTGTACTTACATTACTTATAAAAATAATAAATAGATCATTAATAGTAATGGGTCGGATTAATTAAAATACCACCCCTGAAGGGAAAATATATTTTCAACACTACAAATCATGATCCAAAACAAGCTTTAAACAAGTTAAGTGCGCCGCTGTCGCATTAATTGATTTAGGTCAAAAATCATTCGACTTGATAACGCATAATAAGGAGGTAGCAATCATTAGGAGAAATAAAGTGAGCACAAAAACAGCTAAACAACATAAAGCTGAATTGATCGTAACGGGTATCGCCGTGGTAGTGTTTTTAATTGGCGTAATAGCGCATTTAGCCAGTGCCAGCTTTGCTAACTTTGATACTTTTGGTTATATAGCCGCACCTATACCACTAGTATTAGGTATTATATTTTTAATTAGTTATAAAATTGCAGCAGCGGCAGAAGATTAATCGTCTTCGTTTAAGCGCTCTAAAATATAATCGAGTACTTGGCGAGAGTAAATCATACTGGTATGGCTTAAATGAAACACTTTATGTTCGGCCATACCTTTGAGCTTGGTTTCATCAAGTAATACAGTGCCATCAGAGCAACTGCCTTTAACAATAAGCGGCATAAGCCCTATGGGTAAATCACCAGCAATACTGTAAAGTTTGGCTTTAAAAGGCCAATTACCGTTTTTAGAAAGTAAAAACTCTACGCTATTTTTTAAAAAAGATTCAAACCCTTTTTGCTGCATTTTTTGCGCAATATGGCTGCCTTTATGTGGGGTGCCTAAAGTAATTACTTTTTCAACATGTTGGCTTGCAGGCGAGTTCGCCTCAAGATACGCACGAGCAACAAGCCCGCCCATAGAATGGCAAACAAAAGCCGAAGGCTGATCGCCTATAAACTCATCTATTTGCGCAAAAATAGCATCGCGATTAGGAGTGAGCGTATTGTAAGTTAGGTTTAACACTTTTACGCCAGAACTTTTTAAGCGAGAGCACAACGGGCGCATCACAAAGCCAGACATATATAAGCCGTGTAAAACAATAACCTGCTTAACCTTCATACGCCCCTCACCTTGGTGTTATCACATTAACTGCTGTGGTTTTATTTCAATATTGGTCGTGTCGGTATTAACCCACATCTCGCCATCTTGAATAGTAATAGCAAGCTTTATATTACGATCAACCAAATTGGCCAAAGCTTGGGTAACACCATAATCTAAACTAAAGATACTAAGGTTTTTAAAATCACGTAATTTAGGCTGCTGTTTTTGCCACCAAATAGCTTGGTTGTTTTCGCCATAAGTGTAAAGCACCACTTTTTTAGCTTTATTACAGGCTTTTTTAAGGCGCTTTTCGTCAGGTAAACCCAGCTCTATCCACAGCTCTATTTCTTCACTGTAGTTTTTATGCCACAGCTCGGGCTCATCGTCAGAACTTAACCCTTTGGTAAATTCTAAACCATCACAGCTATTGAGTGCAAAAGCGAGTAAGCGGATCATCAAACGTTGTTCGGTTTCTGAAGGATGCTGGGCCAAGGTTAAATTAAAATCTTGGTAAACGTGACGGTCCATATCGCTAAGCGACAACTGCACTTTCATAATGGTGGATTTAAGAGCCATAACTACTTATTTGAAAAAATTTGCGCCAGTATAGCGCAATTAAATGAATTGCCTGTGAAAATAGCAAGAAATTTACAATAGTGTTTAACTGCTGCCATATCAATTTACTGAGTAAGATTAATAATTGTTAGTTATGTTTTATAGAGGTTGATTGGGTTTTATTCATGGGATTGAATTTTTTGTTTTTAGTTTGTATTGGGCATGAGGTTATTTTATTAGTTGCATACCTTATAGGCTGAAAAATAAAGAAAATTTGCTCAATGTAGCCACATACTTTTTATCCGAGCGTAAATAAGATATTTTTCTATCAAAGCTTTAGCGCGATAGCATGATTAAAATTTCAACGGCTAGTTTATTTTAAGAAGAATTAAATCCTCTTTGTGTAGTAAACTGACACTATTAGCCAAGTACAAAAAGTGTAATTGTACTCTTTAGTACCCCACACAGTACCCATGGCGTTATGGGTTAGAATAAAAGGTTTGCAAATCAAATGAGTAGAGCAGGAATACAGTGGTTCCCTGGGCACATGAATAAAGCCCGCAACGAAATTAAAGAAATAATGCCGCAAATGGATGTGATTATTGAGGTGCTTGATGCGCGCATTCCTTATAGTAGCGAAAACCCTATGGTGGCGACGCTGCGTGAAGGTAAACCGGTAATTAAAATTTTGAATAAAGCCGATTTAGCTGATCCCAAAATGACTCAAATATGGAAAGATTACTTTGAGCAAGAAAACGGCGTAAAAGCAATTGCTTTTGGTAATGATAAAGCGGCTGAAGTACACCGTATTAATGAGCTGTGTAAAAAGTTAGTGCCTCACAAGGTGGGTGCCGATAAGCAAATTAAAGCCATGATTATGGGTATTCCTAACGTGGGTAAATCTACGTTAATTAATGTGTTAGCTGGGCGTATAGTTGCTAAAACAGGTAACGAGCCTGCGGTAACTAAAGCGCAGCAACGTATTAAGCTTGAAGACGGCATTATGCTTTACGATACGCCGGGTATGCTATGGCCAAAAGTTGAAAATGAAAACTCGGGTTACCGCTTAGGCGCAACTGGCGCAATACGCGATACAGCACTTGAGTATGAAGAAGTGGCGAGCTACACAGCTGAGTATTTAATAAAGGCGTACCCTGAGCTACTAAAAACACGCTACAAAATAGATGAACTACCAGAGAGTGACTGGGAGTTTGTTGAATTAGCGGGTAAAAAGCGTGGTTGTATTCGTGGTGGTAACCAAATAGACACTTACAAAATGTCGGAAATTTTAATTAACGAACTACGCGATGGCATTATTGGCCGCATTACTATGGAAACCCCACAAATGCGTGAGGAGGAAGAGATAATGGTTGCTGGTTTACGTGCGGCTGCGGCGGCTAAAAAGCAAGCCAAAGAAGACGAAAAGTTACAACGCCGAGCGCGAGCGCGTAAAAATCGTCGTTAATAATTAACCTGAATTTAGATAACTGAAAGTAATTTAATAGCTAAATTACAGACATAAAAAAAGCCCGTAAGGGCTTTTTTAGTTTCATATCTACCGTCACCGATATGAGCAATGTAGCAAGTAAAATAGTAGGGCGGTTACTCGTTATCAACATCAAGGGGCGTTGTGTTGAATTTACAAGTAACCATAGCAGTTAACGTGCGCTACACGTTGTTCCAGGGTCGAGAAACAAATCAGTTTATTTCGTAACAAGTTAGGATGTACTCCCTTCTTGTTGATAGTGATTATCAATTAGATTTGGGCGCGTGTCAACACTCAAATGCAAATAGTTCTTATTTATTTTTATCGTGCATATTTTGAATTGTTAGCACTAAAGTGGGTGCTGCTTTTTTCTGCAAAAACACATATGCTAGTTAAATAATTATAAAAATAATTAAAAGAATAAAACTATGTTTTCTATTTGGTCGATTAGCTTAATTGCCGTGGTGTATTTAGGCATATTGTTTGCTGTTGCAGGGTGGGCCGATAAGCGTAAGGTTTTACCTTTTAAAGGCTTAACTTATGGTTTGTCGTTAGGGGTTTATTGTACCTCGTGGGCTTTTTTTGGCACTACCGCACAGGCTGCAAGTAATGGCTGGTGGCTCGCCCCTACTTATGCGGGCACTATTATATTATTTATTTTTGGTTGGCAGCTATATTGCCGCATTGCGCATATTTGTCGGCAACAAAAACTTACCTCAATGGCCGACTTTATAGCCACTCGGTATGGACAATCATCGAGTTTGTCGGGTTTGGTGTCGCTTATTTCGGTGATTGCAATTGTGCCGTATATTTCTTTGCAGCTCAGTGCTACGGCGCAAAGTATTAACTTGCTTACCGACCGAGCACCCACGCAAAGTAATGCGGTGTGGGCCGACAGTACTTTTTATATCACCTTGCTTTTAGCTTTATTTGCTATTTTATTTGGTGCTAGGCGGTTACGCCCAAGCGAGCATAACCCAGGGCTTATCGCCAGTATTGCGTTTGAGTCGGTGGTAAAGTTACTGGCATTTATTACAGTGGGTTTATATGTTTGCTTTGCACTATTTGATAACCCAGTCGCCTTATACGAAAAAGCCTATGAGCTTAAACTACCCACCCAAGTTACCGCTACGCAAAGCCCTGTTTATGTATATGTTGCGCACACCTTACTAGGGCTTTTAGCTACGTTATGTTTGCCGCGTCAGTTTCATATGAGCTTTATTGAAAACAATAACGACAATGAACTGGCCAAAGCGCGGTGGATATTTCCAATTTATTTACTACTAATAAATTTATTTATTTTGCCTATAGCTTACGCCGGCTTGGTTTACTTTAATGGCAATGATATTGGCCACGATTCTTTTGTATTAGCATTGCCTATGGCGGCAAACAATACGCTGGTAACGTTATTGGCATTTTTAGGTGGGTTTTCGGCAGCAACCAGTATGGTGATTGTATCGTCGATTGTATTATCGGTAATGATCACTAATGATTTTATTAATCAGTTTATTTTACGTCGCTCGCAGCTTACCTCAAGTAGCCGTGGGTTAGATAAAAACAACTTATTACATGCGCGCAAAATTGTTATTGTGCTCATTTTACTACTTAGTTACTTTACTCACCGAGTACTTGGAGAAACCAGCACTTTAGCCACAGTGGGCTTAATGTCGTTTACTTTAGTGGCGCAGTTTGCACCTGCCATGATAATTGGTTTGTGGTGGCGACATGCCTCTTGCAGAGGCGCGCAACTGGGTATTTTAACCGGCTTTGTTATTTGGGGTTATACCTTACTATTACCAAACTTGGCCAGTGGCCTGGGTAGCCAAAGTAGTTGGCTAACAGAAGGGCCATGGCAAATAGCTTGGCTGGCGCCTACCGATTTATTGTCGCTTGGTTTGGAGAGTATTAGCCAAGCGTTATTGCTATCTTTAGGTGCAAATTGCTTAGTGTATTTATTAATGCCCTTTTTTAGCCAAGCCACTCTTGCTGAGCGATTACAAAGTAATAAATTTATTGCACAACCCCATGATTCACGCCTAGACACTACATTGCATCCGTTGAGTTATCATGACCTGGGGGCTTTATTGCAGCGTTTTGCTGAAAAAGAGGCCAGCCAATCGTTAGTTAATCATTATTTTCCTGATGATAAAAGCCAATGGAAAAGCCCGGCTAAAGCCGAGTTAGAGTTATTGGTAGAGCGTGAAATGTCGGCAGTAATAGGCGGTGCATCGGCACGGCTTATTTTAGACGTAGCTAAAAATGAGCAACGCCAACCATTAGAGCAAGTGGCCGAATTTGTAGATGAGGCCAGCCAAGTACTTAAATTTAACCGCGATCTTTTACAATCTACAATTGAAAACATTCAACAAGGTATAAGTGTGGTGGATAGTGAATTGCGTTTAGTGGCGTGGAATAAAGGCTATAAACGTATGTTTACTTACCCAGACGATGCTTTATATATTGGCCGCCCAGTAGCCGATATTATTCGCTTTAATGCGCTGCGAGGGTTATTTAATAGCGGTAATATTGCCATTGAAATAGATAAGCGCTTAGCGTATTTAAAGCAAGGTAGTGCTTATAAGTTTCAGCGTTCGCACAGCGATGGCCGAGTGTTCGAAATGCAAGGCAACCCACTGCCCGGTGGTGGCTTTGTAACTACTTATACCGATATTACCGAGTTTGTAAAACAACAAAAAGCACTAACGCTAGCCAATGTAAGCCTAGAGGAAAAAGTAGCAACTCGTACCGCAGCATTAACGCAAGCTAACCAAGAGTTATCGCAGGCAAAACAAGTAGCCGAGCAAGCTACTGTGAGCAAAACCCGCTTTTTTGCGGCGGCCAGCCATGACTTATTGCAACCATTTAATGCCGCCAGCTTGTTTTGTTCTTTAATGAACGAAAAAGCACAAAGCTCTGAGCTAAAAGCGCTAGCACTCAATATTAAAAACTCATTAGGCAGTGCAGAAGAACTGCTTAGCAGTATTTTAGAATTAACCAAGTTAGATTCTGGCTCATTTAAAGTGCAGGCCAGCGAGTTTGATGTTAGTAGTTTAATAGAGCCGCTACGCAACGATTATTCGGCATTAGCAGCAGAAAAAGGCCTTAAATTTATTGTAAAGCAATGCGATGTACGCATACATACAGATAAAGCACTGTTGCGGCGGGTATTACGTAATTTACTTAGTAATGCCATACGCTATACCGAGCGCGGCGAGGTACGCTTAAAAGTGTTGCTTGAAGATGACAGCCATGTGTCGTTTGTTATTGAAGATACCGGTGTGGGGATTGCCGCAAGCGATCAGCAAAGTATTTATCAAGAGTTTAAGCAGCTGGGCGAAAAGCCCAATGCCGAAGGCCTAGGGTTAGGACTGTCGATCACTAAGCGTATTTGCGACTTACTGCAAATACCTTTGGTTATGGGTTCTGAGCTAGGTAAAGGAACGCAATTTACGCTCACGATGGCATGCACAGTAAGTAAAGCGGTACAACCTACTCAGCGGGTAATGCTTAACCCCGATACCGAACTAGGTCGCTTGCGTATTTGGCTGCTTGATAACGATAAAAATGTGCTTGATGCACTTAAGCAACTACTGCAAAACTGGGGCTGCGAAATAGCCACGGCAACTAATTTAGCTGAGCTTGAGCAATTAAAAGCAAGCGCTGCATTACCACAACTACTTATTATTGATTATCAGCTCGATGATGGTGTAACCGGGCTTGAGGTGCTTAATAAGGCGCTGCTTACTAACTTGCCGGTAATTGTAAATACAGCAAATCATGATGAAAGCATACGTGAGCAAGTGCTTGATGCAGGTTATCCGCTATTGTATAAACCGCTAAAAGCACCGGCATTAAAGCGTATGATTAAGCGACTAACCAAGTAAGTTAACGTGTAGTGTTTGTGGGCTAGTTTACTTCTAACTTACCGACTTGCGATAGCTGGTTAAATAAAATGCCAGCTTGGGTGCGGTTATAAACGTTGAGTTTGCGTAAAATAGCAGAAACATGCTGCTTAATAGTGGTTTCTTGAATCGACATTTCAAAAGCTATTTGCTTATTCAGTAAACCGTCGGCAATCATGGCAAGTACGCGGTATTGTTGCGGGGTAAGCTTTTCGAGATTTAGGGCAAAGCTGCTTTGCTCGTCATTAACAACTACGTCGGTTAAATCAATATCTGCGGGCAGCCAAGTGTCGCCATTGAGTACATGGCCAATAGCTTCGCCTATTATATCGAGCGATGATGATTTAGGAATATAACCTGCGGCACCTAAGCTCATAGCTTGTTTTATAATGCTGGGAGTTTCGTTGGCAGAAACCATAATTACTAAAATGTCGGGGTAATGATTACGTAGTTGCGATAGCGCTTGTAGGCCATTAGCACCGGGAATGGTTAAATCTAAAAATATAAGTTCTATTTCTGGGTGTATTTTGAGTAAGGCAAACAGTCCGTCTATGTCGCTGGTTTCTTGTATATGTTCTTCAGGAACGCAGGTTGCGGCTGCTTGGCGTAATGCACTTCTAAACAACGGGTGGTCGTCGGCAATTATGGTATTCACAGCAAAAGACATTCCAAATATTCTCCAATACATTTAGTTATAAGTGATTTTGCACAGTGAAACAAGGTTTGTCTGTTGGGGATAACACAGACAAACCTTTCACATAATAAAGACTAGAAGCGGTAGCCAACAGTTAACGACACAGTACGTGGGTCGCCAAAGTAGCCAATTAAGGTATTATCACCGCCTAAACCAGGCTGGTATTTGCTTACATTCGTTGGATCACTCGGATCGGGTGCTACAAACTGGTAACCGCCAATCATGTATTCTTCATTGGTGAGGTTTTTACCATATACACCAGCGGTCCAATGGCCGTCTGCGCTGTACCAAGTAACGCCTAGATTAAGCAGTCCGTACGCGTCTTGAGTTAGTAGGCTGTCTTCTTCAAATAAGGCGTAATCACCACGGTGGTAGTAATTACCATTAACTACAAAGTCGCCCATATCTGTGTACATGCGGTACGTAGCGCCTAAGTTAAAGGTTAAGTCTGGCGTGTTTGATACGCTAAAGCGATCAGATTTATCAAAGGCTGCGCCGGTATTTGGGTCAAAATCAATTACGTTATCAAAGCTACTGTCTATATAACCAATTGAGGCATTAAAGCTTAGTGACTCAGTAGCAACATAGTTAAGCTCTATTTCTACGCCATCTGATGTTGATTCGCCAATATTACCTAAACGTTGGTTTAAGTCAGATCCGCTGTCCCCTGGGAGTACCGAAATATACTGGCGGTCTTTATGATCAAGGGTAAACAAGGTTATGTTTGCGCGTAAGTTATTATTCCATTCGCTTTTCATACCAAATTCAAATGAATCAACAGCTTCTGGCTTTGCTGCTGGTTCAGGCGTGGTGGCTCTTGGGTTAAATGTACCCGACTTAAAGCCTTGGGCGTAACTGGCAAAAAACATAATATCGTTACTGTATTGGTACTCAACGCCCGCTCTTGGGGTAAAGCGCGACCAATCTTCGCTATCATCTAGTACGGTAGGTACAAGTTGTCCTTCTGGACGAACATAACCTGGGATCCAGCCCGACTCAGGGTAAACAGTGTCGAATATGAGGCCATTATTTACAATCGCTTCTTTGCTGTCTTTGGTATAACGTGCGCCTAGGGTCATTGACCATTTGTTATCAAAGTCGTAAGAGCCTTGAATATAAGCGGCTTTACTTTTTGAGTTACTACAACCACTTACTTCACGAGTTAAACCTGGTAAATTTAAAGATTTACCAAATTCTTCGAGTATGGCTTCAAACTGGCCACACGACTCGCCATCGTAGTAATACAAGCCCGACACTAATTTATAGTTATCGCCTTGATGATTTAGCTGTATTTCGTGAGTGGTTTGCTCATCTTCATATATAGCGGGTACATCAAAAATACGCTTTGAGGTGTTATCAAAGTCGATATTGGTTGGCGAGTAACCATCTCGGCTGGCGCCAACATATTTAATGCTTGTGCTGTCACTCATATCCCAACGTGCGGTAAAACTATAACCTTCAAGCTCTACTTCGTTCCAGGTAGGTAAGCTGGTGTAAGAGTCGTATACGCTGTCGGGTACTGGAGCGTCAGTGAGTATACTAGGTAGTAAACGATAGCCGCCTTTTGAGTTTGAGGTGTCTTTGGTTTTATCCCAAGCAAGTTTAAAAAATAAGTCATCTGTTGGCGTGTACTCTAGGGTAACGCGGGCTGCGGTTACGTCTTTGTTGTAGTTTTCACGATCTTGATTGGTTAAATCTGAGGTTAAAAACTCACCAAAGCCATCGCGGTTTAAAGTAGCAAAACCAAAGCCAACATAGAGCTTTTCATCAATAAGCGGTAGTTGCCCGGTAACTTTTAGATCTTTTTGACCATAACTACCTACCGTGCCTTTAATGTTAAGGGTTGCATCGCCATCCATTTCTTTGGTGACGTATTTAATTGCGCCGCCAATAGTGTTTTTACCATATAGCGTGCCTTGCGGGCCGCGTAGTACTTCAATTTGTTGCACGTCGAGCAGGTCAAGTACCGCGCCTTGTGGACGCGCTATGTATACGTCATCTATATAAATACCTACACCGGCTTCGTATCCCCATAGCGGATCTTGTTGGCCTACACCCCTAATAAATGCAGTAATAGTTGAGTTAGTACCACGGCTAGATTGCAGTGTAGTGTTAGGCGAAAATTGTTGTACTTCGGTCATTACACTAATACCGTTTTCAGCCAGTTCTTGTGCGCCAATAGAGGTTACTGCTACCGGTACTTCTTGTAAGTTTTCTACCGTTTTACGCGCCGTTACTTCAATGCGCTCTAGCTCGCCTTTGTTAACTTGGTTAGTTTGTTGTTCTGCTGCATAACTATTTGCACCGATCAGCGCCAATGACACAGCGAGTGTAACGGGTGCGACTTTTTTATTGAGCTTTATCATGTTGATTACCTTTTATTGTTGTGATTAATGCCAACGGAATAAATACCAGCTATTTATTTGCCTATACCTAAGTGCCGTTGTTTAAGCCTCGCCATCGCTAACTACTAAGATTGCTGCAGACCTTTACTCATTGCTCATGTCACCTGTTAACTACTTTAGAAGATTGTTACAAAAAATGAATTAGTACCATAGTGCTATACCTAGGTTAAACCCATATATAACAATGCCTGCAAGCCTAAATATAACTATGTAGTACCATAGTGCTATGTATTTAATTACAAATAAGCAACAATATAATTAACATTACTGCGATGTCACCTCATCTTTGTAATAACAATAACTTTAGGAAAGCTTATGCTGAGCATGATAGGGCTAGTAGGTGGTTTAATACTGCTGATTATTTTAACTTTGCGCGGGGTAAATTTATTTATAGCCGCACCGCTATGCGCGTTACTTGTAGCACTGAGTAGCGACATGGCAATTTTTCCTGTCACGGCCGATATTAATTTTATTAATGCTTATATGGATGGTTTTGCTAGTTTTTTAAGTGCATGGTTTTTTATGTTCTTGCTGGGATCACTATTTGGTAAGTTTATGGAAGACACCGGCGCTGCCGATAGTGTGGCCAGTTATATAGTTGGCAAATTAGGTATGAAACATGCTGTTTTAGCAATAGTGATAGCGTGTGCGGTATTAACCTATGGTGGTGTTAGTTTATTTGTAGTGGCTTTTTCGGTGTACCCGATGGCGCTTAGCTTATTTAAAGACGCAAACCTGCCACGGCGCTTTATTCCGGCTACGCTGGCTTTTGGCTCGGTTACTTTTACTATGACCTCGGCAGGATCGCCCGAAATTCAAAATTGGATCCCAATAAAATATTTAGGCACCTCACCCTATGCCGCATGGGAAGTAAGCCTAGTGGTGGCTATTTTTATGGCGACATTTGGCTATTATTGGCTCAATAAAATGATAAAAAAAGCGCTTGCCAATGGTGAGCATTTTGAAGAGCGTGATGACGATCCAAGCGTGGTTGATCGTAAAAGGCCACACCCTATTACTGGGCTTATTCCGCTATTAGTGGTGCTGCTATTGTCATTCACTTTACATGATACATTACAACAAACCGCGCTTATTATTGCCCTACTAGGTGGCGTGCTGAGTATTATGGTAATTAACTTTAAGTACTTTCATGATCTGGCTGGCGCTGTAAATGTAGGAACAACCGGGGCATTAGTGGCAATAGGAAATACAGCCGCGGTGGTTGGGTTTGGTGCAGTTGCCAAAGTGTCACCAGCATTTACTGCCGCGGTTGAAGTAATGACCCATATGCCAGGTAATGAGCTAGTAGGCGCGGCCGTAGCGGTAAGTGTAATAGCGGGGCTAACGGGTTCTGCCTCAGGAGGGCAAGTTATTGCATTACCACTGGTTGCTCCAGGATATATAGATATGGGGGTTAACCCAGAGCAACTACACCGCGTGGTAGCTATTAGTTCAGGTGCGCTAGATACCTTGCCGCACAATGGTTATGTAGTTACTTTGATCCGCGCTATTTGTAAAGAAACACATCAGCGTGCTTATTGGTCTATGGCTGCGTTAACAACCGTAGTACCGCTAATTGGGGTTGCATTAGCAATTGGCTTATTTATTTTCTTTTAAGGGATAACAATGAAAACTAAATTAATAATGAGTGTACTGCTGTTAATAGTAAGCACAGTTGCTTATAGCAATGATAAAATAGCGCCTATGTTGGTTGAAAAACAACATTTTACCACTAAAAATTTTACTACTGTGTCGGGAGTTACGCTTAGCCAAGTAGACGTAGGCTGGGAGAGCTACGGTACTTTAAATAAAGCTAAAGATAATGTGGTACTAATTACGCATTATTTTTCGGGCACGTCGCATGCAGCTGGTAAATATAAAGCCGATGATGCCTTGGCGGGTTATTGGGATGCGTTAATTGGCCCAGGTAAAGCAATCGACACTAATAAATACTTTGTAATTAGCTCAGACACTTTAGTTAATGCCAATTGGCACGATCCTAATGTAATTACGACTGGCCCTGCATCAACTAATCCGGCAACAGGTAAACCGTATGGCCTTGATTTTCCGGTAGTGACCATTACTGATTTTGTTGAAGTGCAAAAACGCTTACTCGATAGTTTAGGTATTAACAAACTGCATGCCGTAATAGGTGCCTCAATGGGATCGTTTCAGGCACTGGAGTGGGCGGTACGTTATCCCGAGCAAGTAGAGCGCTTAGTACATGTAATTGGCGCAGCAACCATGGATGCATGGACTGTGTCGGCACTAGAAAAGTGGGCTATGCCAATTCGTTTAGATAAAAACTGGCAGCAAGGTAATTACTATAATAAAGAGCGCCCGCTTGCAGGGCTTACCGCTACGCTACTAAACATTACCCAAGATGCTATGCATCCGCTTATTTATAACGCCAGTTTCCCACATTTTGAGGTGCTAGATGACGGCGCACTGCAAGATATTCGTACTCTACCAAAAGTAAACCAGGTTTTAGAGGCTAGAGCATTAGCTAAAGCTAAGCTACAAGATGCAAACCATGTGTTGTACTTAGTGCGAGCATCGCAGTTATTTACCGCAGGTAGATCAGCCAATTTAACTGATGCCCTAAAAAAGGTGCAGGCAAAAACCTTATTGCTACCTGCCACTAACGATTTATTACTACGTCCCGAAAATGTCCGCAAAATGCACTCAATAATGGATGAACTAGGTAAGGAGGTTACTATTTCTGAAATTGCGGGAGGCTGGGGTCATTTAGATGGGCTGTTTTCGATTGCGCCTAAAGCGCAGCAAATTAGTGAGTTTTTAGCCAACTAGGAGGCCTGCATGAGCAAAACAATTTTAATAACCGGTGCAGCCAGCGGTATTGGCTTATATATAGCACAGCAATTAGCCGTAGCGGGTCATCATATTATAGTAACCGACCTAAATGCAGCGCACGCAAAAGAAGCGGCAGAAGATATTGTTACTAAAGGCGGAAAAGCCCAAGGTTATGCATTAAATGTGGCCGACAGCGAGGCAATTACCGTTTTTTTTAAGCAGTTACCGCAAGCTGTTGATGTACTTATAAATAATGCCGGCATTCAGCACGTAGCAAAGCTTGAAGAATTTCCGGCTGATAAATGGCAATTTTTGCAGCAAGTAATGCTAGTTGGGCCCGCAATGATGACCCAAGCGGTATTGCCTAAAATGCGGGAACAAAATTTTGGCCGAATTATTAATATTGGCTCTATTCATGCCATGGTGGCCTCTAAATATAAGTCGGCCTATGTGGCCGCCAAACATGGCTTAATTGGCTTTAGTAAAACCATAGCGCTTGAAACAGGAGATGCCAATATAACCATTAATACCGTGTGCCCCGCGTATGTGAAAACTCCGCTAGTAGAGCAGCAAATTGCCGCACAAGCCAAAGAGCATGGTTTATCTGAGCAACAAGTTATCGATACTATTATGCTAGCACCCATGCCTAAAAAAGCCTTTATTGGTTTAGATGAAATACACCATACGGTAACCTTTTTAATGGCTGATGCGGCGCGAAACATTACCGCACAAGCTATAGCAATAGATGGCGGCTGGACCGCACAATAGGAGCTAACAATGGCAGGATTCGATAAAGTAGTAAGCAGTTACAGCGAAGCAATGGCAGGGCTTGAGGATGGCATGACAGTGATTGCCGGTGGTTTTGGCTTGTGCGGTATACCGGAGGGACTTATTGGCCAAATTAAACGCCAAGGTATTCGTAACTTAACTGTGGTGTCTAATAACTGTGGCGTAGATGGTTTTGGTTTAGGCGTGTTACTAGAGGATAAACAAATACG
The DNA here is from genome assembly GCF_014164175.1 of Pseudoalteromonas sp. SG44-5. NCBI lineage: Bacteria > Pseudomonadati > Pseudomonadota > Gammaproteobacteria > Alteromonadales > Pseudoalteromonadaceae > Pseudoalteromonas > Pseudoalteromonas sp. SG44-5. The sequence continues at coordinate 59,673 of NZ_JACJES010000010.1, forward strand.
CAAAATGGTGGCCTCGTATGTGGGCGAAAATGCCTTATTTGAGCAGCAACTACTTAGTGGTGAGCTAGATGTAGAGCTTACTCCACAAGGTACACTGGCTGAAAAAATGCGCGCTGGTGGTGCAGGTATTCCTGCTTTTTATACCGCCACTGGAGTAGGCACGCCAGTGGCTGAGGGCAAAGAAACGCGCAATATTAATGGTCGAGACTACTTGTTAGAACACAGTATTACCGGTGACTTTGCCATTGTAAAAGCCTGGAAAGCGGATCGCTTTGGTAATTGTATTTATCGCCATACCGCGATGAACTTTAATCCTATGGCCGCCACCGCAGGTAAGATAACTGTACTCGAAGTAGAAGAAATTGTAGAGCCTGGGGAGTTAGAGCCAAGCCAAATACACACTCCCGGTATTTATATCGATCGGGTTATAAAAGGGGTGTTTGAAAAACGCATAGAAAAAGTGACCACCCAAGCAGCAAAGCAATAAGGAGTAAGCTAATGGCATTAACACGTGAACAAATCGCCAAGCGAGTCGCGATGGAATTACAAGATGGCTATTACGTTAATTTAGGCATTGGTATTCCTACCTTAGTAGCTAACTATGTCCCCGATAATATTGCAGTAATGCTGCAATCAGAAAATGGCCTACTGGGTATGGGGCAGTATCCTGCTGCCGATGCGCTCGATGCTGATATGATAAACGCCGGTAAAGAAACCGTTACTGCCGCCACTGGCGCAGCAATTTTTAACTCAGCCGAAAGCTTTGCGATGATCCGCGGCGGTCATGTTGACTTAACCGTATTGGGTGCCTTTGAGGTTGACCAAAACGGCAATATTGCTAGCTGGATGATCCCCAATAAGTTAATAAAAGGTATGGGCGGTGCGATGGATTTAGTAGCTGGTGCAAAAAACATTATTTGTACCATGACCCACGCTAACAAGCATGGTGAGTCAAAATTACTCAGTGAGTGCAGCTTACCGCTCACCGGTGTGGGGTGTATTAATAAAGTAATTACCGACTTGGCCTTACTGGAAATTAAAGATGGTGCATTTCATTTATTAGAGCGCGCCCCCGGAGTGAGCGTAGAAGAAATTCAAGCGAAAACACAGGGGCGTTTAATTATCCCTAAAAACACACCCGAAATGACATTTTAAATAATAGCTTATTAATTAAGCCCGCATTGTTGCGGGTTTTTTTATAACTTAAAAAGCTACCAATTTATTTATTATAAAACCACTTTAAATATAAAGGCACTATAAATCAAAGAGTAATGCGCGGCTAGTTTTGTCCTTTTTGCGCATGGTTTTTATGCACAAAAAGCGCGTAAAGATCATCAATGCACCTTACCGTCTAAATATTTAGTTAATTTCACGTTAACAATAAGCTGCGCTTTAGATAGCAGTTTGTAGTCGCTTATCTACCTGACAATAAATACACCAACACAGCGTGGAGACAACAATGAAAGCAAGTAACACACAACTCGCTTTGGCAGTAGCTGCCGCATTAGCGAGCACATCAGTTTTAGCCAATAACGATACCGATAAATTACAACAGCAATTAGATGCATTACAAAAAGAAGTCAGTGCATTAAAAAAATCGAGTGGTTTTAATTTAGAGTTTGGTGGACGCGTACAGCTTGACTACAACTATTTTGATGGCGCTTACAATGCAGATAATGGCGGCTCTGGCGGCAGTGATTTTTTTCCGCGACGTATTCGTACTTACGTTGCTAGCGAGCATGGTAATTGGGATCACAAGTTATTACTCGAATTTGGCGAAGGCACAGCTGAAATTGTTATGGCACGTGTACGTTATGCGTTTGATAACGGGCTTAAAATTAAAGCAGGTAAAATTCGCGAAGATATATCGCTTAATGCATTAACCAGCTCAAAACATATCAACACTATTGAGCGTAGTAGTTTAGCAAATACCTTCTCGCCATTTTTTCGTTGGGGTGCATCGGCTTACCAATACTTTAAAGATTCGGGATTTCGCTACGCAGTGGGTGTTTATAAAAATGATGCCTTTGGCGCAACGGGTAATGATGAAAACGACAGGCTAACTTTGGCTGCAACAGGGCGCGTAACGTGGTCAAGTGCTGCACCGGGTGATGTGATTCATTTAGGGGCGTGGCATTCATATCGTGATATGGGCGGCAATGAATTAGGTGCGCGTTTTGCTCGTGGAGAAGTTCGCGAAGCTAATACTAGGCTTGTTGATTATGCCGCTGGTGGCGTAACCGCAGCACTTGATAGCTTATCGCAAAGCGGACTTGAATTTGCTTACCAAGCAGATTCTTTAACCCTTGAAGCTGAATATGCAAGCCGCTCGTTAAACGCAGTTAATAGCGCAGACTTGCTAGATGGCGAGCGCTTTGATGGTTTTCATGTATCGGCAAGTTACTTTTTAGGTGGCGAGCAGCGCCAATACAAAGCAAGTTCAGCATTATTTGTACAACCTAAAAACATTAAAAATGCATGGGAGTTAGTTGCGCGTGTTTCACAAATGGATGCAACTAGCAGCTTACAAGGGACGCAAGCAACTACTTATACATTAGGCACATCTTATTACATCAGTAGCGATATTAAGTTTATGGGCAACCTTATTTACAGTGATGTGACAGGCCCTGGTACTACAGCTTTGGTAGGCGATGAAGACTCTGGTATGGGCTTTAGTGCGCGTATGCAGTATTTATTTTAAGGAATCATACAATGAAATTATTTAAGTCACTTAAATCACTAAAAACCACAGTACTTGCAGCATCGCTGGTACTTAGCAGCCCATTTGTAATGGCCGACATTCACTTTTTAGTACCTGGCGGCCCTGGTGGCGGTTGGGATACAACAGCACGTGGTGTAGGCGAAGGTTTAGTTAAGTCAGGTATTGAAGATAATGCGTCTTTTCAAAATATGTCGGGTGGCGGCGGCGGTCGTGCTATTGCTTACTTAATTGAGTCGGGCACTAAAAAGGGCGATATTTTAATGGTTAACTCAACACCTATCGTATTGCGTGCATTAACTGGTCGCATTCCTTATAGCTACCGCGATTTAACTCCTGTTGCCAGCATGATTGCCGATTATGGCGCATTTGTGGTGCGTAACGATTCGCCATTTAAAACGTGGCAAGATGTTGTTAAATCAATCAAAGAAGATCCAAGCTCAGTAAAGGTAGCGGGCGGTTCTGCGCGTGGCAGTATGGATCATTTAGTTGCAGCGCAAGCAGTTAAAGCGGCGGGTATTGATGGTCGACGTTTACGTTATATTCCTTACGACGCCGGTGGTAAAGCAAAAGCTGGATTACTATCAGGCGAAGTTAACTTACTTTCTACCGGCTTAAGTGAAGCACTAGAAGTAGCTAATGGTGGTCAAGCACGCATTTTAGCGGTTACCTCAGGTGGGCCGTTACCGGATTACCCAGAAATACCTACCCTTAAATCTCTTGGTTACGATATGGAATTTGTAAACTGGCGTGGTTTTTTTGCAGCGCCGAACTTACCTGCTGAAAAATTGGCAGAGTACACCAAAAAACTGCGCAAATTACAAAGTACTCCTGAGTGGGAAGTTGTCCGTGCACGTAACGGTTGGTTAAATTTATTCCAAGAAAAAGAGCAGTTTATTAAGTCATTAGAAGCGCAAGAAGCGCAGCTTAAAGTAGTGATGGAAGAGCTTGGCTTTATCCGTACATTGCAATAATCGAGGTTTAAAATGATGAATCGCGAATTACTAGGGCCAAGTTTATTCTTGGCGCTATTTACCCTGTACGCCGTTGTTGCATGGCAAATTCCACTTTTACCGTTTGAAGAATACGAAACGGTTACTTCTGCAACTCTACCTAAAGTATATGCCGCGTTTGGTATTGTGGTGTGTTTACTTGCTATTGCTACAACATTACTTAAACCAAGCGAAAAAGAAGCTACCGATGAAAACCTCGAAAAATCACATGTACTGCGTACTATTAGCTTATTAGTGCTAATGGTGATTTATAGCGCCATGTTAGAGCCGGTTGGGTTTTTAATTTCGACCAGTACATTTTTGTTAGCAGGCTTTTTTGTAATGGGTGAAAGGCGCAAAGGTATTTTATTATTTGCATCGATTCCGGTTGCTGTGGTGTTTTGGTTTTTAATGACTCAAGTGCTAGGTATTTACTTAGTTCCGGGCGATTTGTGGAGTTAAATTATGTTTGATGGAATTATGCTTGGTTTGTCGACCGTGCTCGACTTTAATAATTTAATGTATGTGATTGCTGGCTGCCTAGTGGGCACTTTTATTGGTATGTTACCGGGGTTAGGGCCAATTACTGCGATTGCATTAATGATCCCGATTACTTATAGCATAGGTGCCGACTCAGGCATGATTTTAATGGCAGGTGTTTATTATGGTGCCATTTTTGGTGGTTCTACTTCATCTATTTTAATTAACGCACCAGGGGTTGCGGGTACGGTGGCATCCTCCTTTGATGGCTACCCACTGGCAAAACAAGGCCATGCAGGTAAAGCATTGGCAATTGCTGCCTACTCCTCCTTTATAGGGGGCACTATCGGCGCTATATTGTTAATGGTTGCCGCACCTTTATTAGCTAAAGTATCGCTGAGTTTTCAATCACCAGATTATGTAGTGCTGATGTTTTTAGGCTTAACCGCAATTGCAGCGTTTTCTAATAAAGGACAATTTTTAAAAGCGATGATGATGACGGTATTTGGGCTAATGCTTGCTACTGTTGGCATCGATCCTTCATCGGGCACCGACCGATTTACTTTTGGCCAAGCGGACTTACTTGATGGTATTAGCTTTTTATTAGTGGCTATGGCAACCTTTGCATTAGCAGAAGCGTTAGTTAACGTAGTAAAACCAGAGAAAAAAGACGCCAAAAATATTAACGATTCAGATACGCCGCAAATAGGTTCAACTAAGTTAACTAAAAGCGAGATTAAAGAAATAGCGCCAGTGATTGGTCGCTCGTCTATTTTGGGCTTTATTGTCGGTGTGTTACCGGGCGCAGGCGCAACTATTGCAAGTTTTATGGCTTATGCAACCGAGCGCAACTTAGCACCGAAAGGCTTAAAAGAAAAATTTGGTAAAGGCTCATTACGTGGTTTAGCTGCACCCGAATCGGCTAATAATGCGGCATGTACTGGCTCATTTGTACCTTTGTTAACGCTAGGTATTCCGGGCTCAGGTACTACGGCTATTATGCTAGGGGCATTAATTGCCTATGGTATACAACCAGGGCCAATGCTTATGCAAGAAAACCCCAGTGTTTTTTGGTCTGTTATTGTTAGTATGTACTTTGGTAATATAGTGCTGCTTATTTTAAACTTACCGCTTATTCCTTACTTTGCAAAAGTATTAGCTATGCCCAAATCGGTACTCACAGTAATGATTTTGTTCTTTAGCTTAATTGGTGTGTATTTGGTGTCTTTTAATACCTTTGACTTATTTATGATGGTGGGATTTGCCTTAGTGGCGTTGGTATTACGATTATTAGCTTTTCCTATGGCACCTTTATTACTCGGTTTTATTTTGGGTGATATGATAGAACGTAATTTCCGTCGCTCTATGATGATTTCTGATGGTTCATTGAGCTTTTTATGGGATCGCCCACTTACATTGAGTATATTTGTTATTTCAATTTTAGTGCTTTTATTTCCGTTAAAAGATTACTTAATGCAGCGCCGTGCAGATAAAGCTGCGCTTCAAGAGCAGGCTTAACAGAGTCATAAAATGAAAAACACCAACCCGCTAAGCCCATTGCAACATATGGTTAAAAAACCTAAACGCCTAGAAACTCGGCTAATTATTTGGGTAACCGGTTTATGTGTATTACAAGCATTGTTGTTTGGCGCGTTGGTGTATCAGCTTACGGCGCAAAGCTTACATAGTCACATTGGCGACAAAGCATTGGCCGTTGCCAGCAGTATAGCCTCACGCGTTGATGTTATAAAAGCACTGCAAAATCCAAAAGATTTATTGGCTATTAACGAGGAAGTAGAAGAAATAAGGCAACTCACTGGAGCCGACTTTATTGTTATTGGCGATGAAAATGCATTGCGTATTGTGCATCCTGATGAAAAGAAAATTGGCAAGCGTATGGTGGGTGGCGATAGCCAAGCTGCATTAAAGGGTGAGCGCTATATTTCGCTTGCCCGTGGCAGTTTAGGAGAGTCAATTCGCGGTAAGGTGCCTGTTTATTCGAATAATAACCAAATAATAGGCTTGGTATCGGTCGGGTTTTTAGTGCAGTCAATTGACCCTCTTATACGTTCTCGCAGTATTGAGATTTTAATTTGGGGCTTAGTGGTGGTGGGCTTAAGTATTGTGGTGGCTATTTATATTGGTCAGCGGGTGCGAAATGCTATTTTTGGTTTACAGCCAGATGAGATTGCGCGGTTGTTTTCAGAACAAAATGCTATTTTAAATACGGTGCGTAACGGTATAATTGCGCTCGACCCCGAGGGGAATGTACGTAAGTTGAATCAACGTGCTTGCGAAATTTTAGATAAACCTCTTGCTTATACTCACCAATCCCTCACGCTTGCTGATTTACTTCCTGAGCATGCTGAATTTTTGCTGCGTAACCAGTCACGCGAAATAGTAGGGTTTGAACTATTTGCCGCCGATAAACGAATAATATTATCGCGCTTTGCTTTGCAGGTACAAGGCCAAGCCGATGGCATTTTACTTAGTATGCGCCCCTCTGATGAACTCGAATATTTAAGCCAACAACTTACTAAAGTGCAAGCGTTTGCGGAGCTGTTAAGAGTGCAAACTCATGACTATTCAAATAAGCTCAATTTAATTGGGGCGTTAGTGCAAATGGGCAAAAATGAGCAAGCGATTGAAATTATAGGTCAAGAAAGCCAAGGATCGCAGGCGCAAATACATAACTTGTTAGAGCGAATACAAGATCCTGTGCTTGCAGGTTTGTTAGTTGGTAAATACCATAAAGCAAGAGAGTTAAATGTGGTGTTAACGCTTAACCCTGATAGCTTGCTTGGTGAAATAACTCGCAAAGATATTTTAGAGCGGGTGGTATCTATTTTAGGTAACCTAATCGACAACGCGATTGATGCGGCCATTCGAGCATCAGATACTCGTGCTGCTAAAGTGCGGGTAACGGTTGATGAAACCAGCAAAACGCTACTTTTTGATGTAGAAGATAGCGGTTTTGGTTTAGGACCTGATCATAATGTGATATTTACCCCACAATATAGCTCTAAGTCGGGGGCGGAACATGGAATTGGTTTGTATTTAGTTAAAACTAATTTAGATTCGTGCGGTGGGAGTTTAGAAATAGGTGAATCAGATCTACTGGGTGCGCGCCTCAGTGTTTATATCCCCAAATAATAAGAGTAATAAAACATGACGTACTCAGTAGTGATAGTGGAAGATGAAGTAGAGGTTGCGCAGTTATTAGCACAATATTTACTGCTACCCAATGGTGTTGCAGGAAACAACACACCCAAGCAAAGTCTCAGGCAAGGGCAGTATCAGGTAGTGGGCATTGCCGGTAACTTAGCTACGGCAAAGGCTTTGTTGCAGGCAGTTAATCCAGATTTAGTGTTACTTGATATTCATTTGCCCGACGGTAACGGCTTAGACTTATTGAGTGATTTGCGCCGCTTAAACATAAAAAGCGAAGTGATGTTGCTCACAGCGGCAAAAGAAGTGGAAATACTCGAAAAAGCAATGCAGTTAGGCGCCAGTGACTTTTTAGTAAAACCACTCATGTTAAGTAGGTTAGATCAAGCTCTGGCACGTTTTGAAGCTCGCCAACAATGCTTTTCGGCTGCTGTTGAGGTGACGCAGTCTATGGTTGATACCCTATTTGGTTCAAAAGAGCGTGTTAGTACCACAACACGCTTACCCAAAGGAGTCGACTCGCTTACCTTAAAAAAAATAATAACTGCATTTAATGAACATAAAGAAACAGCATTTACAGCTCAGCAAATGGGTGATTTAGTGGGTGTAAGCCGATCGACTGCTCGCCGATATCTAGAATATATGCTTGAAGCGGGGCAGGTTAGAGCTGATCAAAGCTATGGTAGTATTGGTCGTCCAGAGCGTTGCTATAAAATATGCCAATAAAATAAAGAGTACAGAGTAAGGTAAGGCCTCATTAGGTAAATAGATCGCTCGCTCGCACTACAAAAAATAGCTATTTCAAAGGATGGATCATTTTTTTTATATAATTGGCTGCATTTTAAGCGACTTCTATGGTGATGTTCGCTTTAAGTGATGTTATACTCTGGCCGAATAATTTTTCGACTTTATTAAGAGTAAACTAATGGCAGATTTATCGAAGTACAGAAACATTGGTATTTTCGCGCACGTTGATGCGGGTAAAACTACCACCACTGAGCGTATACTAAAGCTTACTGGTCAAATCCACAAAAGTGGTGACACGCACGATGGCACATCAGTTACAGATTTCATGGATCAAGAGTCTGAGCGCGGTATTACTATTCAGTCTGCGGCTGTAAGCTGTTTCTGGAAAGATCACCGTTTTAACGTTATCGATACTCCTGGACACGTTGACTTCACTGTTGAAGTTTACCGTTCACTTAAAGTATTAGATGGCGGCATCGGTGTATTCTGTGGCTCTGGTGGTGTTGAACCACAATCAGAAACTAACTGGCGTTATGCGAATGAGTCAGGTGTAGCACGTGTTATTTTCGTAAACAAATTAGACCGTATGGGTGCTGATTTCTTCCGTGTAACTAATCAAGTACAAAAAGTACTTGGTGCAACTCCATTAATCATGACTTTACCAATCGGTAGAGAAGATGAGTTTGTTGGTGTTGTTGACGTTCTAACCAAGCAAGCATATGTTTGGGATGCGACTGGTCTTCCAGAGAACTACACTATTGAAGACGTTCCTGCAGACATGGTTGACCAAGTTGAGGAATACCATGAGTTACTTATCGAAACTGCTGTTGAGCAAGACGATGAGCTACTAGAAACGTACATGGAAGGTGTAATCCCTTCAATTGAAGATGTGAAGCGTTGTATTCGTAAAGGTACTCGTGACCTTGCTTTCTTCCCAACATACTGTGGCTCAGCATACAAAAACAAAGGTATGCAGCTTATTCTTGACGCAGTTGTTGATTACTTACCATCTCCTACAGAAGTTGATCCTCAACCTCTTATGGATGAAGAAGGTAATGAAAACGGCGAATTCGCTATCGTATCTACAGACCTACCATTTAAAGCGTTAGCATTCAAAATAATGGATGACCGTTTTGGTGCGTTAACATTCGTACGTATTTACTCAGGTAAACTAAACAAGGGTGACACTATCCTTAATGCGTTTACTGGTAAAACTGAGCGTGTTGGCCGTATGGTTGAGATGCAAGCAGATGACCGTAATGAATTAGCTAGCGCACAAGCTGGTGACATCATTGCTATCGTAGGCATGAAAAACGTGCAAACTGGTCACACATTATGTGATCCTAAGCACCCAGTAACACTTGAGCCAATGGTATTCCCAACTCCAGTAATCTCGATTGCTGTACAGCCTAAAGATAAAGGCGGTAATGAGAAAATGGGTGTTGCTATCGGTAAAATGGTTGCAGAAGATCCATCTTTCCAAGTTGAGACTGATGAAGATTCAGGCGAAACTATTCTTAAAGGAATGGGCGAGCTTCACTTAGATATCAAAGTAGATATCCTTAAGCGTACTTACGGTGTAGACCTTATTGTTGGTCAACCACAGGTTGCTTACCGTGAAACTATCACTAAAGAAATTGAAGATAGCTACACGCATAAGAAACAGTCTGGTGGTTCTGGTCAGTTCGGTAAAATTGATTACCGTATTAAGCCAGGCGAAGTTGCTTCTGGTTTCACGTTTAAATCATCTGTTGTTGGTGGTAACGTACCTAAAGAATTCTGGCCTGCAGTTGAGAAAGGCTTTAAGTCAATGATGGGCACTGGTGTTCTAGCTGGCTTCCCAGTACTTGACGTTGAAGTTGAGCTTTTTGATGGTGGCTTCCACGCAGTGGATTCATCAGCAATCGCGTTCGAAATCGCTGCTAAAGGTGCTTTCCGTCAATCTATCCCTAAAGCGGGTGCACAACTTCTTGAGCCAATCATGAAAGTTGACGTGTTCACGCCGGAAGATCATGTAGGTGACGTAATCGGTGACCTTAACCGTCGTCGTGGTATGATGAAAGACCAAGAGCCTGGTTTAACTGGCGTTCGCATTAAAGTAGACGTACCGTTATCAGAAATGTTCGGTTACATCGGTTCATTACGTACAATGACATCAGGTCGTGGTCAGTTCTCTATGGAGTTCTCACATTACGCACCATGTCCTAATAACGTTGCTGAAGCTGTAATCGCTGCAGAAAAAGAGAAAAAAGCTGCTAAGTAATTAGCACCTTAACTCTTTAAAAAAACCCGCACATGTTGCGGGTTTTTTATTGCCCATAATTTATAGCATAAAGCGCACTGTTAATTACCTAATGGTATAAAAGTTACAAATAATTAAAATAAAAAATTAGTAAAACATATTTATAAACAACTAGTTGACATTGTTTTTGTCATTACTAAATAAGTAGTAGTAACAATTGAAATAGGCTCAGTGCTGATGTAGGATTCGCGAGAACAAGCCTCAACTGAGGATAGATTGCATATGTGGAAGTCTCCAAGTGGGATATTGATTATATTTATTTTTATATAAGACGTTTACGAACATGATTAAGTTAGTGCCTAATTGGTCTCTACAACTGTTTAAATATATTACTGTTATAGGCTTATTTCTTTTAATACCTATATTTTCCACCGTTACTTTTAGAGTGGCGATAATCGTGTTGATACCAACACTACTCACATTTTTTATTGTTAGTAAGATGAACTTACAGCTATTACATTGCTACAAGCCTGGCATATGTTATAAACGAATATTTGGTGAGCGTTATATTAGTAGAGAAGAGATAAAATCTATTTCCTTTAAGTCATTTTTTATTAATACTATTTTTAAAGTATCTCTATTAAATGGTAGAAGTATATATTTTTACAATTGGAGATTAGATGAGAAAACTCGTACTGCCATTTATAAATTATACAGTGATAAAGTAATTGGTTAATTATCTATAATTACGAGCTTGCTTTGTTTTGTAAATATAACCTAATCTAGTAATAAAAAAGGAGCTATTTGTAGCTCCTTTTTTATTTTAAAGTGTGGCGCTAGCTAAGCTTTTTAATTAGCTTTTCTTTTAGCGCTTTCATCTTTGGCGAGCGTGACTTATTAAAGCTTTGTATTGGCATGGTAACCAAGTGCTCTTTTGGCAATGCGGGTATAGTTAAAGGGCATTGCCCTGCGGTGGGTACCGAAATCTCTTTAAGGTGCACTTTAAGTGCCTCTAGCATGGTATCGTTATCTACTTCACTAGGGCAGATAAATATACCTAGATTTCTGAGTTTAACCCCCAGTTTTATACTGCTTGAATAACGCACTATAGGTGCAGCTAGTACTAAACCTAGTAATATAGGTGATAGCCACCAAAAAAATACCGGCGTGAAGTAATACGCTGTGCTACCCCAAGCAATAGCGACCAAAGTAGAAAATAACGTATAACTAAACGCTTCTTTCCATGGCACCATACGGCCTTCTCGTGGTTGAGCATCCCACTTAACTTTTTTGCCTAAAAACACACAAACAACAAAATAAGCATGAAACACCATCATTAATGGAGCCATGACAATAGCAAAAACTGTTTCTATAATTGCGCCTAACGTAAGCTTAATAGCACCACCGAAGCGGTTTTTTCTGTGCACCAAGGTTACGATTATACCCATTAGTTTTGGTAGCAATAAAATAACAATAGTAAGATAGAGCAGAGCATCAATTAAATCGGTTTTAGCTATTTGCCAAGTAGGGAACAATTGATAAGCGCGGTTAAAATAAACGTCGCTATTTAAAGCACGTGTTACGGCATCAACCGTACTTAACGCGAGCATAAGTAACCATATTAATGACGAAATATAAGCGGTAGCGCCAAGTAAAAAGTGAAATTTGCTCATCAGCTTTAACTTTGGTGACGGGAGTAATCCAATGTGTTGAATATTACCCTGTACCCAACGTCTGTCGCGCACGGCATAATCTAAAATATTACTTGGGACTTCTTCATAGCTGCCTTCAATATCTGCAAGTAGTAATACTTCCCAATTTGCACTGTGTAGTAATGATGCTTCTACAAAGTCATGGCTGAGTATTTCACCACCAAAAGGAGCATTGCCTTTAAGTGTGGGTAAACCACAGCAGTCAATAAATGCGCTTACTCTAATTATGGCATTATGGCCCCAGTAGTTTGCTTTATCGGTTTGCCAAAATGCCGATCCTGTTGCCAGCATAGGGCTATAAAGTACCGAAGCAAACTGTAAAAAACGACCAAAAAAGGTATCTTGGCGTACCGGAATAGGAATGGTTTGAATAAGTCCTACTTGCGGGTTGTTAATCATGCTTGCCGTTAGCTCTAGCATGCATTTACCTGTCATAACGCTGTCGGCATCAAGCACAATCATATGATCGTACTGGCTTCCCCAGCGCTCACAAAAGTCGGTTAAATTACCTACTTTACGGTGTTTATTATCTTCGCGGCGACGATAAAACAACTGCTTTGATGTCTCGCCTAGGCGCTCACACAAAGCATGCCAAGCACTTAGTTCATTTTTAGCTATTGTTGGATCTTGTGTATCACTGAGTAAATAAAAATCAAAGTTGGCTAATTCCCCAGTCTCTTTTAATGACTGTAAGCTCACTTCAAAGCCTGCAATAACACGGTGTGTATCTTCGTTATAAATAGGCATTACTATGGCAGTTTTTTGCTGAGAAAATGCCTGACTATCAAGCTTTATAGGTTTTATGCGCCTAAGGGTAAGCGGATCAATACGCAGTAACTGCAGTACAAACCCTATAGTACCACTACAAAATGCGGTAACAATCCATGCAAAGGTAATTGAAAATAATGCCAGCAAAGCATATTCAAGTGGTGTCATACCATTTGAGTTTAAAATTTCAAACATAATAGAGATGCCATACGCAGATATACCAATTGCGGCAATGGCAAATAACCAAATACGAAGTGCCTTAAAGGGCATAGATATTTTGGTGGTTTGTTTACTTGATGTCATTTGGATACCAAACATAACTCCATACCTCGCTAATTTCTTTATCATGCAGCTTTAACGATAAGCGCATGTCTACAGGTTTGCCGTTTTGTGGAGCTATTTTAAAAGCAACTCGCCAGCCTAATGAATCAGGTAATTTTTGCACAGTTACATCTCTAACCTCACCCGTTGTTAATTGGATGTCGGCATTTAAATTTAACTTTTCTGAAAGCTTATTTATATCAGGCCCAGCAAAATCAACCGTAAATTGGCGATGGCTTTTAGGTGGCGGATTATCTTCACCCGGTAATGCCGCGCTACCAATGCGAGTGCGAACTGCGCGTGCCTTATCATGCTGAGTTAAGTAAGCATTAAAGGTGGTCATTTTATAGCTTAGCTTTAACGAATCGCCTGCTTTAAATGGTTTTTCAGGTACCCAGTAGCTCACTATGTTGTCGTTTGTTTCTGTATCTGTCGGTATTTCTACCAGCTCTACTCGACCATTTCCCCAGTCACCTTCAGGCTCTATCCACAGGCTAGGGCGGTTGTGATAATGCGCTTCAATATCAAAGTAATTATTAAATTCACGATCACGTTGCGCTAAGCCAAATCCCTTAGGGTTCTCGTATGAAAAAGAGGTTACGCTAAGTTGCGACGGATTATTAAGCGGACGCCAAATCCAGTTGTTATCCTGAGATTGGGTTAACAGTCCGTCTGAGTCATGCACTTCTGGGCGGTAATCGTCAAAAAACTTAGTGCTGTTTTCGCCGTGATAAAACATGCTTGTTAGTGGTGCTACGCCTAATTTTTTCACGTCTTTACGGGCAAAAATTTGCATATCTACTTTAACGCTGGTGTTGGTGGTAGGGTCAATACTAAACTTATAAGCGCCGGCAACCGATGGGCTATCAAGCAGTGCAAAAATGATAATGTTAGTTTGTTCTGGCTGTGGTTTTACTAGCCAAAACTCTTTAAACACAGGAAACTCCTCACCAGACGCTTCAGCAGTATCAATTGCTAACCCTCGCGCCGATAGGCCATACACTTGATTAGGCCCAACAACTCTAAAATAAGAAGCACCTTGAAACACCATTACTTCATCTTTGTACTCAGTGGTATTAATTGGGTAATGCAGCCTAAATCCAGCATGGCCTAATTGTTTATTGGCAACACTCTTGGCTATTTCATCTTTTAAAGGTGCTGCAGTACCATCGTACTGATAAAAGTCAGTACTAAACGGCAAACGGCTAAGTTTAGAATCGCTATCAACTGTATTAATTGTTACTGGTGTTTTATATAAAAAGCCGGGGTGAAACAACTGTAGCTCGTAAAGACCTTCGTCTTTCCACATTGACTTGTCTTGTTTAAAACGAATAGAGCGATAATCTTGATACTCAATATTATTTAGCGCATCTAGCTCGATGTTTTTAGGGGCAATATACTCCTCACTCGCTAATTTTTGAGCGCGGGCGCTGATCACATCAAATAAACTGTCTTGCGGGATGGCAACGTCAAGCGTAGCGGAAAATGCTTGCTGAGCTGAAAAAACAAGAAACAAGCTAAGTAATGGTACTGAGGCTTTTTTCCATGTTGATATTAGGTGAATTGGTGCTTTCATTTTCGTTCCTTTATAAAAACATGACTTATTTTTACAGTTAAGATTAATATCGATTTATTAATTTGTTTCATTGGTACTTTTAATAATAAACGTATAAAAAGGCTCAAGTATGCTTTGTTGTTTTCAGGCTAAATACGAGAGTGAGTAGATTTAGTACGGATAGTACACAAAGTTTACTGAAGCTTGTCTGAATTACATTTGTATATATTAGGTTTTAATTGGTACAAAATTAATCCCAATTAAATAAAGCAAAGAGGAGGGCTAATACTGGTTATGTAGGTAGCAGTTTTTGTTGAGTTATAGCAGCGTAAAAATGATGTAGCACTATTTAAGTTTGTAATTAAAAATAAAGTAAGGCGGGCTTGTTGCCCGCCTTGTAAGGCTTACTTTTTAGCTAAGTATTGTGCAGCTTGCTTAGCAAAATAGGTAAGAATACCGTCGGCGCCAGCACGTTTAAATGCCAGTAGCGACTCCATAATAGTGGCCTCTTCAGCTAACCAGCCGTTATCAATCGCAGCTTTGTGCATAGCGTATTCCCCACTTACTTGATAAGCGAAGGTTGGCACGCCAAACTCATCTTTAACTCGACGTACAACATCCAAATATGGCATGCCAGGTTTAACCATTACCATGTCGGCGCCTTCTTGCAAATCAAGCGCGACCTCGCGAATGGCTTCGTCAGAATTAGCTGGATCCATTTGATAGGTTTTTTTATCAGCACCCTTTAAGTTACCGGCAGAGCCTACCGCGTCTCTAAATGGGCCATAATAGCTTGAGGCGTATTTAGCTGAGTAAGCCATAATGCGAGTGTGAATGTAGCCATCGGCTTCAAGTGCCTCGCGAATAGCGGCAATTCTGCCATCCATCATGTCAGAAGGGGCAATAACGTCAGCACCTGCTCGGGCGTGCGACAGTGCTTGCTTAACTAGTATGTCAGTTGTGATGTCGTTAATTACATAGCCACTTTCATCAATAATGCCGTCTTGTCCGTGGGTGGTAAATGGGTCTAGCGCGGCATCAGTAATTACACCTAACTCAGGGAATGCTTCTTTTAATGCACGTACTGTACGTTGTGCTAAACCATCATCGCTATACGCTTCTTCAGCATGTAATGACTTTTTGTCGGCCGGTGTTACCGGAAAGATAGCAATGGCGGGCACACCGAGCTCAACCAGTTCTTTGGCTTCTATAAGTAGTAAGTCAATTGATAAGCGCTCGATACCGGGCATTGATTCAATTGCTTCACGACGGTTTTTACCTTCGAGTACAAATACCGGATAAATAAGATCATTAACGCTAAGCTGGTTTTCAGCCATAAGACGGCGTGAAAAATCATCGCGGCGCATTCTGCGCATGCGAGTATATGGGAAAAGATCTAGACCAGATTGGGCCATATTTATACGCTCCTACTTTGGGATTGTGGGATTGGAAAATTAATCACTTGGTTACGACCATGCTGCTTGGCAAAATACAGTGCTTTGTCGGCACGTTCGGTAAAAATTTCAGGATTATTTATATCTTCAGCAACGCTAGTATACACTCCCGCGCTGATTGTAAATGAAATAGTAGTGCCAGCCACATGCACATTATTAGTAGCAATAGCGTGGCGAATTTTTTCAGCAATGGCTATCGCGCCATCATTTTGGGTATTGGGCAATAGCACCACAAATTCTTCGCCGCCGTAACGTGCTACTTCATCAAGCGGGCGTTGTAATTGCTTTTTAATAGTATCAGCAGCAGTACGAATAACCTGATCGCCAGTTAGGTGGCCATAGGTATCGTTTATTACCTTAAATTTGTCTATATCAAGCATAATAACACTTAATGGTGTTTGTTCGCGACGCGAGCGGCGCAACTCCATCACTAATTTTTTATCAAAAAAGCGCCGGTTTTTAATACCAGTTAAGGGATCTTCCATGTTTAGCTGTTCAAGCTCACGGTTTTTTTCTTCTAGTTCTCTTAGTGTTACTTGTAACTCAAAAGTACGCTCATCTACTTGTGTTTCGAGCTCTTGACGCACGCTTTCTTGTAAAGATAGCCGCTCATGTAATAAGGCATCTTGGGCAGCACTTTTGGCTATTAAGGTTTGTTGAGTAGTTACTTGTTCATCGCGCTGTAAAATAAAGAGTTTCATTACCGCATATCCAAGGGAGAAAGCGCAGCTAAGAGAGCAAATAAACACAAAAGCCACTCTACTGTTTGTAAATATATAAAGCCCTGAAACAGTAATAATAAAATAAACAATTGCGGCTAAAAAGCTGCATAAAGCTAGCAAAAGTGCTTTTTGGGGTTCTGATGGGTTTTGGCGAATACAAAGTAAGGTTGTTACAACATAGTAGCCTAAAACAATGGGAGTGGTAATAAGGCAAAATAAGGTGACAACAAGTGTGGGAAAAAGCCAAATAAACGCAATAAGCAGTGCATATATAGCTATTATAATTTTTTGCACTTTAAACCATGTAACGGTTTTAGGCTGACATACCTGTTGCTGTAGAGGTAAGAAAAGTACAGTTATCAGCATTACCAACATGGGGATCATAAGTTGTACTGTGCTCGCAGAACGTGTGTGGATGAAACTAAAGCCACAAATAAAATATAATAAGATGCTGAGCATTAATGTTATAGCGCCCGTGTAAGCAAAGTATTGCTTACGCGAAAAAGCATATAAAATAAGACAGCTAATCGCTAAAGAAAAAACAAAGCCAATTAACAATCCGTAAAGCAAATTAAGCTTACTTTTATATGTAAAGAGCGCATCTGCCTGCCATAAGGTTAAAGGCACGCGTAACCCTGAGCTATTGCTCACTTTAACAATAACAGTGGTATTACTGTGGGCAGGAAGCGTTAATTTTACCAGCAAAGGTTCGTTTTTTATTTGTTGTTGTGGCAGTAAAGGAGGAGCATTAATATTTATTGAGGAGGATCGTCGCTTATCGAGTAAGTGATATACCTGTACTTCATTTAATAGCGGATTATCGATAGAGAGTATTGGCGTTACACGCGTATTGAGCGTATTTTTAATTATAAATTGGATCCAAACAGGGCGTTGTTCAATCCCTAAATTAAGTGGTTTGTTGGTTAACGTTTGCCACTGTTTAAGATCGCTCTGCTGGGCGGTTGCTATGGATGTAGGCGCAAAAGAATAATAAATAGAGTTAATTTTTTCAGATGTAAACTGCTCATCTATCTCTATCGTATTAGCGGCTGCTAAACCAGCAAAAAGGATAGTTAATAAGCTTAATAACACCCCAATAACTTTCATTACTTAGCTTTTAAACCAAAAACATTATAAAAGTTTAGAGTAGTTTGCTGCGCTATTGCCTCAGGAGTAAGGTTATATAATTGGGCAATTGTTTCGCACACATAAGTTAATAATGCAGGTTCATTACGGCGAAATTTAGGCTTTGGGCTAACGGTGCGCGGAATCAAAAAAGGCGCATCAGTTTCTATTAACAGTTTATTAAGAGGGATACTGGGGATTAATTGTTGTAGTTCTTTTCCACGGCGTTCATCGCAAACCCAGCCGGTAATGCCGATATAAAGCCCTAACGCTAAGTAGCTTTTTAATGCCTGAGCGTTACCTGTAAAGCAATGTAATACGCCGCGTACATTAAATTCTTTTAAAATACTGAGCATGTCTTCGCTGGCATCACGTTCATGCAAATATACAGGTAAGTTTAGCTGTTCAGCTAGGGCAAGCTGGCGTCTAAGTACACTTCGTTGTACATCGCGAGGCGAAAAATCACGGTTATAATCAAGGCCGCACTCCCCAATGGCTATAACTTGTTTATGGCTTGCAAGTTGAGTGAGTTGTGTCTCAAGCTCATCAGTAGCCGATTTAGCATCGTGAGGATGTACGCCTGCTGTAGAAAATTGCTGATGCTCTATAGCCAGCTCAAGCGACTGCTCACTGGCTGCTACATCGCAGCCTATAATCAGCATATGCTTTACTCCCGCAGCATTAGCGCGGGCAATAATATCTTGATGCTGTTTATCAAACTGATGGTTAGTTAAATTAACCCCAGCATCAATTAAGCTGTATGGCATTATTGAGTACGTTTAACGCGTATAGAGCGGTTTTGACCTTCTTTTTTTAATAAAAAAGAATTAAATACACCACGACTAATAACCACGTTGTCATCTTCTTTTAGCGTTATGCCGTCAGATCCAATTTGGCGCCATTGTTGGCCGTTTTCTAGAGTAATAATTAACTCACCATAAGCTGCTTCTTTAATGGCTGATACAGTTGAGCTAATAGAGCTGTCATTTTCTTTCGCAATATTTTTATGCTCTAAACCAAACTCTTCTGCTTGTGTTACCGCTACAGCAACAGGTGCGGTGGCTTCTGTATTTGTTGGTGAGAGTGTTTTATTTACAGTAGGCTTGCTCAGCGGTTTACCGGCAACCGTATTATCGTAACAAAGCAGGCGGTTAAAGTCGTTTTCAATAAAGCTACATGCTTGCAGTGCTTGCTCGTTAATAGCTGTGGCTGCAAAAGTCGGTGCGCTTAACAAAACTAATAGTGAGAGTAGTTTTTTGTTCATGTTATTCCTCAGGTTCTTGTTGTGGTTTAGCGGTATAAAATTTAGCTAAAATTAGGCCTAGCTCAAACAAAATAAGCATAGGTAGCGCTAATAAAGTTTGTGACAATACATCGGGCGGTGTTAAAAACATCGCTACTACAAAAACACCCACTACAATATAGGGACGTTTTTCTTTTAAGCTTTGCGTTGTTGTAGCGCCGCTCCAGCACAGCAGCATAATGGCTACTGGAATTTCAAAAGCGACACCAAAGGCAAAAAATAGTTTTAGTACAAACCCTAAGTAGCTACTAATATCCGGTGCTAAGGTGAGCATTGCAGGACCCGCACTGGTAAAAAAGCCTAAAATAATTGGCAGTACTACAAAGTAGCAAAAGGCAATACCACCATAAAACAAAAAGATGCTTGAGGCGAGTATTGGCATTAACATGCGTTTTTCGTGCTTATACAATCCCGGAGCTATAAAACCCCAAACCTGGTGTAATATCCACGGAATAGAGGCAAATAATGCGACAAATAACGTTAGTTTAAAAGGGGCAAAAAATGGCGCTGTGACATCAGTTGCTATCATGGTTGCAGTGCTTGGCAAATGTGAAATTAATGGGGCTGCAACAAATGTATAAATGTCGTTTGCAAAATACACTATTGCAATAAAAATAACTAAAATGCTTAATAGTGATTTAATCAGCCGATCGCGTAATTCAATTAAATGCGCGACAAACCCCGATTTTACTTCCTCAGCCATTATTTTTTATACCATTTAGTAAGTTGACCACAAAATGAGAAATTAATTTCACTTTGTATCATCAATATTTTGCTTATTAGAGGGATCGATTTGATTTTTTTTATAACTGTGGGTCACAGACTGAGCGGCCTGTTGTAGTTCAGTTAGTGAACTTTGTAGTTCAGGACTTAAATCGGTTAAGTTTTGTTGCTCCGCTTTTTTAAGGTTTTCGTGTAATTCGTGCACACGCAACTCTTCGCTCACTTCAGCTTTCACTGAGTTAGCAAGCGACTTTGCAGTTTTTATCCATCGGCTTACCGTTCTAATTGCTACAGGTAAACGCTCTGGACCAAGCACCACTAAACCAACAATTAAAACAACAATTAGCTCCCACATCCCCATGCTAATTAAACCTTGTTATTGTCTTTATTTTTTTCAGTATGGGCAGAATCAAGCGGTGCACTTTCTTCTGATTTTTGAATCTGCTCTGGCTTTTCTTTATCTGTATTTTTTTCGTCAGACATTGCTTTTTTAAAGCCTTTAACTGCTCCACCTAAATCACCACCAATACCGCGTAATTTTTTAGTGCCAAACAAAAGTACAATAATTGCTAATACAATCAATAACTGCCAAAGACTAATACCGCCAAATCCCATGTTTATCTCCCGTTTTCATAATTATAAAGTGTATATTTTAAATACTAATTATACGCCTAAAAACGTAAATAGCACTTAGTTTATGTGCTACGCCATGCTGCTATAAAACCAATAATAGCGCTACTTATAGCGATACTTGCAGCAATTAAATCGTGCTGTAAATAAAATAATGCAGCAATAACCATAGCCGCACTGCTAAACAAACCTAAAACCAAAGGTTTATGAGATCCCTTCGGAGCCTGTACTTGAATTTGTGGTGGGCGTTTTAAGCTTTGATAAATTAGATCGGGCAGCTCTGGCATTTTTTCGGCCCAAAAGGGTAATTGTGCATACATTTGCTTTATAACCGATAACGGACCAACTTGTTGCTTAACCCAGTCTTCTAAAAAGGGCTTAGCGGTTTTCCATAAATCTAATTGTGGATAAAGCTGGCGGCCTAAACCTTCAACATACAGTAAGGTTTTTTGCAGTAATACCAATTGTGGTTGTACCTGCATATTAAAGCGCCTTGCAGTATTAAATAAATTAACCAATACATGACCAAACGAAATTTCAGCTAAAGGCTTATTAAATATAGGCTCGCAGACAGTGCGAATAGCAAATTCAAACTCTTCAATACTGGTGTCGGGCGGTACCCAACCCGAGTCCACATGCAACTGCGCAACTTGGCGATAATCACGATTAAAAAAGGCTATAAAGTTTTCCGCTAAATAGCGTTTATCTTCTTTGTTTAAGGTGCCCACAATACCGCAATCTATACCAATATATTTAGGGTTTTCGGGGTGCTCACGAGAAACAAAAATATTACCTGGGTGCATGTCAGCATGAAAAAAGCTGTCTCTGAACACTTGGGTAAAAAACACTTCAACGCCACGCTCAGCCAGTAGTTTCATATTGGTGTTTTGCGCTAATAAAGCATCAGTATCTGATACCGCAATACCATAAATACGCTCCATTACTAATATATTATGGCGGCTGTAATCGCTATAAACGGTAGGGATGTAAAGCGAATCTGAGTCTTCAAAGTTACGTTTAAGTTGAATGCCGTTTGCACCTTCGCGCATTAAATCAAGTTCATCAAGTAGAGTCTTTTTGTACTCTTTTACTACTTCCACAGGACGCAGACGTTTTGACTCGTGGTGTACTTTTGCTAACACCTTAGCGAGCTTTTCCATTAAGGCTAAGTCGGCGTTAATTTGTTGATTAATGTTAGGGCGGATTACTTTAATAACTACATCTTGCTCTATACCATTTGTGTCAACTAACGTTGCGGTATGTACTTGTGCTATTGATGCCGACGCCAGTGGTGTTTGTGAAAACTCACTAAAACGCTCGCTTATGTCATTAATTTCGAGAGCTTTTTCTATTATTTTTTGTGCAAGTTCGCCGGGAAAAGGTTCAACCTGATCTTGCAAAAATGCCAGCTCTAATGCAATTTCGTGCGGCAGTAAGTCACGACGCGTAGAAAGCATTTGGCCAAACTTAACCCATACTGGGCCAAGCTGTTGTAGGGCTAAACGTAATCGCAGCCCGGCGGGCTTATCTTTATGCTGATTACGCAGCCAAAATAAACTACCTCGGGCTATTTTCGCAAACCAAGGGATTTTATGTTTTGGCACTAACTCATCTAATCCGTAGCTAAGCAGTGTTTTAGTGATGTAATACAGTCGTGCAGTTGACACAAAAAATCCTTAGCGGGTAGTCAAAGTGGTTAGTAAGGCATTAATACGTTGTTCTATAGCAGCAACTTGGCCTTTAAGCTCACGGTTTTGTTGTTTAAATTGTTTAAGCTCTAACGGATGAATGGTAATTGCCAATTCATCTTGGCATAAGCTTGTTAGGGTGCGGCTTAACTGCGTTTTTGCTTTATTGCCGTGTTGCTGGAGCGTTTTGAAGTGTAAATATAATTGCTGTGCGGGAGCATCACCAAGGTGCGATGAAAGCTGCTCAGGCCAATCTATATCTAGTGTTGAAAATGCATTGCTATAGGTTTGAGCTATGTTTAAATCGCCTTGTAAATCAAGTTTGTCTTGGCGAATTAGCTGGGTAAGCATGGCTGGGTTTTTTAGCGCAAGCAGGGTGTTAAGGTCGGCGCTAATCATGCAATCTGCGTCTGTATCACTGGTTGCGCTATATAAATGAAGTTGCTTGTCGCTAAACACTAGCAGCAGCTTTAGCTGAGAGCCCCTAACATCAACGACTAAGCGCTGATGCTTAACTGCTGCCAACTTTCCCGATAGGCTTGTATCGAGTTTAAGTGCTTGATTAAGTATTCGCTCCACGAGCGAAAGTACTAAGTTGGGTAACATAAAAAAATCAGTTGAGGGAGCCTCAGTAGAATTTTTTTCGGTTGCTTGCTCAAGCGCCATAATTATTTACCTTAGTACTTAAAGCCACGATGCAGCGCAACAATACCACCGGTTAAGTTTTGATAAGTGGTTTGCTCAAAGCCTGCATCAGACATCATGCTTTTAAGCGTGTCTTGATCTGGATGCATACGAATCGACTCAGCTAAATACTTGTACGATTCGCTGTCGTTTGCCACTAACTTACCCATAGTTGGTAATAAGTTAAATGAATAAAAGTCGTATGCCTTACTGAGTATTTCATGCTCTGGCTTTGAAAACTCTAATACCAGTAAGCGCCCGCCTGGTTTTAAAATGCGGTACATTGAGCGTAATGCTTTGTCTTTGTCGGTTACATTACGTAAACCAAATGCAATAGTGATCAGATCAAAGCTATTATCTGGGAATGGTAAGGCTTCAGCGTTCATTTGCACGTAGTCAATATTGCCAACTAAGCCTAAATTATGGAGTTTTTCACGGCCCACTTTTAACATAGACGAGTTAATATCACCGAGTATAACCTGACCGGTTTCTCCGACTAGTTGGCTAAATTTTGCAGTTAAATCGCCCGTACCACCGGCTAAATCTAAAACATGGTGGCCTTTACGAACGCCAGAGCTGGCTATTGTTTGACGTTTCCATAAACGATGTACCCCAAAAGACATTAAGTCATTCATTACGTCATATTTTGCCGCAACTGAATGAAATACGTCTGCAACCATTGAGGCTTTATCGTTTTCGGCTACCGTTTTATAGCCAAAATGCGTGGTCTTTTGTGGTGTTTCGCTCATCATTAATCTCTATCGTGGTAATGAAGACTAGTGTACTTGATTGTGCCCTGAAGGTGCAATTTGAATATGATTTATCAGCTAATTAATGCTCCGCAGTAAAGCTATTTTGCCCTAAAGAGCGTGCTTTAAATGCCGCATTAGAAGCACTTTTAGTTAATTGCTCAAAGTCAGCTTGTTGTTGCTGTGCAATCCCCAAAGAGAGCTTAATTGCAGGTAATGCCAGCGCGTTTTTTGAGCTGATAAAGCGCAGCTTTGCAACACCAGCGCGTACTTTTTCTGCAATTAAATTGGTTGTTTCACAATCTACGTCGGTAAGTAGTACAGTAAATTGATCTTTTGCAGTACGCCCCGCTAGGCCGCTTTGAAACACATATTTTTGTACTTGTTTAGCCACTTTGCTTAAAATTGCTTCTGCGATTACATCGCCAAAGTTATCAATAAAGTGATCTAAATTGTCTATTTGAATAGCAATAGCACAAACCGGTTTATGTTGATTTGCCCATATTTGCACTTGCTTGGTTAAATAATGGCGTTTATACAAGCCAGTTTGACTATCAATAATATGTTGTTTACGCAGGGTGTTAAGCTGCTTTTTAGTTTTTTCGTGGAGTTGTTTAGCATTACTTAATTGTTGTTTAAACTGTTTGTGTTGCGTTAACAGTGTTGCTGTTTGCTGATCTAGCCTTGTAAGTGCGATCCGGCTATTTTTAATGTTATTTTCATCAAGCGAATGCATACACTCGCTAATATGGCCGGCAAAATTAATAAATTGTTTTTCAGTGTGTTGTGCGCTTTTAGACAGCGAGTTAATTACCCCATTAACATTCTCTATCATCGACACTTCAGTGGCATGGCCTTGATTTAAATGCTCAAAATAGAGTTGCTCGGTAAATAAACTGTCAATAAGAGTGTTACTTGCAATAGCGCGCTCAATGGCGCTATTAAGGTCGTTGTTTACTTGGCTAATATAAGTATAAACAACCTGATAATTAAGTGGTGTAGGTGGCAAAACATGGCGCTCTAAAAATACACACACTTTTGTCATTTTATCTTGTGCTACAGCCATAGAGTCATGGAACATCATTTGCAAATACCAACTAAATACATATGCGTATTAATTTATAAACTCATCCAATGAAGCGTTTCGCATCCAAGCACTTGTACCATAATCATTATATCGGTTATTTAAAAGTAAAAACGACAGTTAGTTATCTAAATTGTAACTTTAGCAACATAATGGCTGCTTTTATCATCAATTACTTTTTGTTTCATTCAAAAGCATGTTTTATTACTGGTTATTAAATACCAACCTGCTTATATCAGTCGTATTAGTTTTTGCGTGCTTGGTCGTATTTATCTTGCTATTTATTTAGCCTGCGATAGGTTTACAAAATCTATTTAATTGTGAAGCTATATAATAATGAATCAACTTTTATCTCGACCATTACGCCACTCGCTACTGGGAATTACTTTTTTATGCACCTTAAGTGCATGCCAAACAACCTCACTTAATGCCGATAAGCAATTTACTCAAGTTGCCGAAAACATTGTGCAAAATAGACAAGATGCTAGCCCTTATAATAATAATCCTCAGGGTGTAGATGGCTACTTACTACCTAACTTAACTGCCGAGTATTTAGCGCAAGAATATAAAAAAAATACCCAGCTACTTGCCGATTTAGATACGGTAAACATTGATAAGTTAAGTGATGAAAATCGGATTAACTTTAGTATTTTGCGTGCTCAAGTGCAAAATAGCGTGGATGAGTATGTATTTAATGCCCACTATATGCCGCTTACATCTGAATATGGGTTTCATTCAAGCTTGTCGTTTATGGTTAAAAGTTCACAATATAAAACGTTACAAGATTATAAAAATTATTTAGCGCGATTAGCTCAGGTACCACGCTTTTTTGAGCAAAATGTTTATTGGATGAAACAAGGTTTAGCAATAGGGTTAACGCAGCCTAAAGCTGTACTTAAAGGTTATGAAGATTCAATTAGTGTTTATATTGTTGATGATGTAACACAATCTGAATTTTATCAGCCATTTTTAACGAATACTGCAGGCTTAAGTAGCAGCGAATTTTATGAGCTGCAACTCCAAGCTAAAACAATAATTAAAGAACAAGTAATAGCAGCATATAAAGATTACCTCACCTTTTTTACTGAAGAGTATCAAGCAGGTGCTCGAGACAGTATTGGTATTTCGGCAACGCCTAATGGGGCTGCTTTTTATGCTAATCGCGCCAAGCATTACACCACTACAGATATGACCCCAAAAGAAATTCATGAGTTGGGCCTAAAAGAAGTGGCACGTATTCGTAGCGAAATGGAAGAGGTAATAAAAGAAGTTGGTTTTAAAGGCACGTTCGCTGAATTTATCCACTTTTTACGTACTGATCCGCAGTTCTACGCAACTACTCCAGAGCAGTTACTAAAAGAAGCTGCTTATATTGCTAAAAAAATGGATGCGCAACTGCCTAGATTATTTCATACCTTGCCGCGCAAACCTTATGGCGTAGTGGCTGTTCCCACCAATATTGCTCCTAAATATACTACAGGGCGTTACTCGGGTTCGAACCGCGACGATCAAGCTGGTTATTACTGGGTAAACACTTATGCGCTAGATAAGCGACCTCTTTACGCGCTAGAGGCGTTAACGCTGCATGAAGCTGTACCAGGGCACCATTTACAAATATCACTTAATGCTGAGCTAGAAAACTTGCCGAGTTATCGTCGTGATGCTTATTTATCAGCATTTGGCGAGGGGTGGGGGCTTTATTCTGAGTACTTAGGAATAGAAGCTGGGTTTTATCAAGATCCATATAGCCGTTTCGGACGTTTAACCTATGAAATGTGGCGCGCTGCACGTTTAGTTGTTGATACGGGAATGCATATGTATGGCTGGAGCCGTGAACGCGCGATGAACTTTATGGGCGATAACACTGCTTTGTCGTTGCACAACGTTAAAACTGAAACAGATCGTTATATTTCATGGCCTGCGCAGGCGTTATCGTATAAAATTGGAGAATTAACTATTAAGCGCTTACGTAAAGAAGCGGAGCAGGCCCTTGGCCAAAAATTTGATGTGCGAGAGTTCCATCATCAAGTGCTACGCCATGGTTCAGTACCGTTATCTGTACTTGAGCAGCAAATTCGTTTGTATATTAAAAACGAACTAGCTAAACAGGATATTTAATTAATCCGCATCAATCGTAATGGCTTATATTAGGGTCTGTTTATCTTTCAAGGTTAAATTTGCAGCAGTGTGTTTGGTATTTAGGCAAGGCAGAGCCTATGTGGTGTGGTTACTCCCCATAAATAGGCGATAACGTAGCATCAATGGCAAACATGCGCTGCCCGAAGGGTTCTGCCTAGGGGCGATTGACTCTTTGTTGCCTACATGGATGTAGGTAAGGGGCGTGAGCAGGACGCGGAAGCTTTGCTCGGTTTTTACTTATTCTTACATGGATGTAAGCCAGTAGAATAACGCAGGAGCAGTTATCGAGCCCACTAGGTTACAAACCTCGCGCCGTGATTAAATCGCCCCTAGTTTGAACAAATTTCAATCCGCAAAGGTCAACAGACCCTAGGGTTATAAATTAATAAAATGCGCATATCATCTATAATAAGTGATATGCGCATTTGTCTATTGAAGCCATTTTCATTTATTGGCGAAAAAGTACTGCAGAGGGGTTTTGAGTGAACAATTTTATAGTTCTAAGTATTAATGTATTTGCGAGCCTTTTTATTGTTGTATTAGGGTTTATAGTTTTATCGGTTATTATTTTTTATTTTAGAGATATAACCCAAACAAAGCATGCAATTAGGCGCAACTATCCGGTAATTGGTCGGTTTCGATATTTTTTTGAGCGCCAAGGAGAATTTTTCCGCCAGTACTTTTTCGCACTTGATAGAGAAGAAATGCCGTTTAATCGTGCTGAACGTAGTTGGGTATATCGCGCTGCAAAAGATGTTGATCATACTGCTGCGTTTGGCTCGACTCAAAGCCTTGAAGTAACCGGTACAGTGATGTTTATGAACTGTGCATTTCCTACTTTAGATGAAGAAGCGCTCGATCCTAGTAATGTGACTTTAGGCCCTTACTGTAAAACACCTTACACCACTAATTCAATATTTAATATTTCAGGTATGAGTTTTGGTGCTTTGTCAAAACCTGCAGTACGTGCTTTATCTAAAGGAGCTAAGCTTGCTGGCTGTTGGTATAATACCGGTGAAGGCGGTTTAAGCCCGTATCATTTAGAAGGCGGGGGAGATATTGTATTTCAAATTGGTACTGCTAAATACGGTGTGCGCGACGATAATGGCAATTTAAGCACTGCTAAATTAAAAGAAATAGCAGCTCACGAACAAGTAAAAATGTTTGAAATAAAGCTAAGCCAAGGCGCTAAACCAGGTAAAGGCGGTATGTTACCAGGGCGAAAAGTTAACGCTGAAATTGCAAAAATACGCGGTATTCCCGAAGGGCAAGATTCAATTAGCCCTAATGGCCATCTTGAAATTAAAAAGCCGTCAGATATTCTTGATATGTTGGCAACCGTACGTAACGCAACCGGTAAACCAACCGGCTTTAAAGCGGTAATTGGTGAGTATACTTGGTTAGAAACTCTTTTCGCTGAAATAAATCATCGCGGTGTTGAGTCAGCGCCCGACTTTATTACTATTGATAGTGCAGACGGTGGCACAGGCGCCGCACCACAGTCATTATTAGATTCAGTGGGCTTACCACTGCGAGAAAGCTTGCCATTAGTAATTAACTTGTTAGAAAAACATGGGCTCAGAGAGCGAGTAAAGGTTATTGCCTCAGGTAAGTTAATCGTACCCTCTAAAGTTGCATGGGCATTAGCACTGGGGGCTGATTTTGTTGTATCTGCTCGCGGCCATATGTTTGCACTAGGGTGTATTCAAGCAATGCAATGTAATAAAGACACTTGCCCTACAGGGATCACCACGCACGACAAGCGCCTGCAACGTGGCTTAAATGTGGCAGACAAAGCACAGCGTGTGGCAAACTATAATAAGTATGTGCACTATGGAGCGGGCTTAATCGCGCACTCGTGCGGCGTATCTAGTGCGCGAGAGTTAAAACGTGAACATGTGCGTATAGTTCAAGAAAGTGGTCTTTCAGAGCCATTAGATAAAATTTACGAAAATTATAAATAACACAGTGAGCATTAAATATATGAGTGCTTAAGCGCACTAAACTAAGCTGCTTTTTTATGCACTCAATATTTATTAGGTCATTAATTAAGGCCCATTGTTACGTAATATAACAATGGGCCTTAATTTTATTTATTTATTTATTTATTATTTGCTTGAATGCCGGTAATTTTTAAACGCTCTAATTCACAGCTAAATAAAAATTCCAGCACTTCTAAATGACGACGAACTTCATCAATATTTCGCCCTACAGCATATAAACCATGGCCACGTATAAGCACTCCGTGTTC
Organism: Pseudoalteromonas sp. SG44-5; assembly: GCF_014164175.1. Classification (NCBI taxonomy): domain Bacteria; kingdom Pseudomonadati; phylum Pseudomonadota; class Gammaproteobacteria; order Alteromonadales; family Pseudoalteromonadaceae; genus Pseudoalteromonas; species Pseudoalteromonas sp. SG44-5. The sequence goes on from NZ_JACJES010000010.1 coordinate 88,929, forward strand.
AATAGGAGTGTGTAAATGATGGTCGCTTACCAATAAACTTAAATGGTCTATGTCTTGGTCGTTATTAAAAATAGGAATGCTTAGGGTTTCTAAATGCGAGGTAAAACCGGTTAAAGCTTTTTGCATTTCGTAGCCAGTTAAATCGAGTTTATGACTTTTTGTTATTTGCGAAAGCACGGTAGCCGCAACAGAATGCGTGTGCAGTACACATTGCGCTTCGGGAATTAGCTGATACAAGCTCAAGTGCAGTTGTGTTTCGGCTGAGCGTTTTTTTGTTCCTGCCAAAGGCTTGCCTTGTAGATCTAGCTGTAAAAATTGCTCATTGGTCAACTTGCCTTTATCTTGGCCACTAGCTGTTATTACAAAGCCCGACTCAGTTCTTGCTGAAAAATTCCCACCGGTTGCGGGTATCCACTCTTTTTGGCTAACCCACTTCCCAGCTTCAATAAGTTGCGAAATAGCGGTATTGTTGTTTTGCATATATTCCTCACAAACGAGCATCAGTTAATTGTATTTAGACGGCTAAACTTCTATCTTAAGTGATGGTAGCACCGCTTTGCGTGCAAAACCACAATTAAGGATATAGAGTGTTAATAACTAAGCTACCAGCATAAGGTATGTTTTATCAAACTCTAATAACAATTAAGTTGGTTTAGCTAAAAACACTAAAAACTTAAAAGAGGGCGGCACAAAACTATGTCAACTTTAACACTTACATTATTGCAAAGCTCACTACACTGGCTCGATAAAGACGCTAATTTAGCTATGTTTAATAAGCAGCTAGATGCAGTGACTCAGCAGTCAGACTTGATTTTACTGCCCGAAACCTTTGCCACAGGCTTTGCAATAAACTTAGATTGCGCTGAGCCTGAAAACGGCAAAGTACTTACCTGGTTAAAGGCGCAAGCGCATAAACATAATGCAGTAATTGCAGGCTCAGTATTTGTTACGCAAGGCAGTAAAAAGGCCAACCGGTTTTATTGGGTGCAGCCCAATGGAGAAGTAGACTTTTACGATAAGCGTCATTTGTTTTGTTTAGGCAACGAAGGCGACTTTGTAGTAGCAGGACAAGCGCGCAAAGTGTTTACTATTAATGGCTTTAAGCTATTACCACAAGTGTGCTACGACCTACGCTTTCCGGTATTTCAGCGCAATAACAACGATTACGATGTAATGATTAATATTGCTAATTGGCCCGCAGTGCGACGCCATGTTTGGGATACATTATTAATGGCGCGAGCGATGGAAAATGTATGTTATGTGGTTGGGGTAAATCGCATTGGTGATGATGCCAATGGTGTTGCTCACAATGGTGGCACAGCGGTATATGACTTTAAAGGTGATGCTTTAGTAAAAGCTGCAGATAATAGCCAAGCGCTAATAACCATTACTTTGCACAAAGCACCATTAAATGACTTTAAGGCTAAATTTCCGGCGCATTTAGATGCGGATGCTTTTAACTTAGTATAAAGCAGCTTAAATTAGCCAGCGGCTAATTAAGTGTTAAAATAGCCGCTGATATTTATTGGCGGCAGCACTATGAACAACTCTTTAATCACTCCAGTTATTTTAGCGGGCGGCATTGGCTCTCGTTTATGGCCGTTGTCGCGCCAAGCAATGCCAAAACAGTTTTTACCCTTACTCGATGCTGAACCTACTGGGCAGTCGTTATTACAAAATACCCTAACACGGGTAACCGGTAGGGTATTCAATCGAGCTATTTTAGTGTGTAACGAACAGCACCGATTTATTGCCGCTGAGCAAGCTGCTAGTGCAAATCCGCGCGTATTACTTTTAGAACCCACAGGTAAAAATACTGCCCCAGCAATTGCTTTAGCTGCGCATTATGCGCTACAAAATGGCATAACAGGGCCACTGTTAGTTATGCCAGCGGATCATCATATAAATAATTTTAACTTACTCACCGAGCAGTTACACGGCGCGACAATATTAGCTGAGCAAGGTAAATTAGTTACCTTTTCTATTACGCCTACCGAGCCACACACAGGTTACGGGTATATAAAACAAGGAAGCGCCATTACCGGTACTGACTGCTTTGAAGTAGCTGAATTTAAAGAAAAACCCAGCTTAACCACCGCAACAAGCTACCTGTTAGATGGAAGTTATAGTTGGAATAGCGGTATGTTTTTGTTTACTGCTGCAGCGTATTTACAAGAGTTGGCTCGCTTTGCACCTAAAATTGCCAATTGTGTGGCTAACGCCGCCAATTTTAGTCAGGACTTAGGCTTTACACGGCCCAGTGCAAAAACGCTCGAAGCTTGCCCGAGTGACTCCATAGATTATGCTATTTTAGAGCGCAGTGATAACGTAGTTGTCATGCCTGTTGCCTTAAACTGGAGTGACGTAGGTGGTTTTTCATCACTTGCTAAGTTGCTAAAAAAAGATCCGCAAGGCAATAACTTAAATACTAACTATGTAGCGCAAAACAGTAAAAACAATCTAATAATAAGCGAAACCGATCATACTATTGCCACGTTAGGGGTAAGTAATTTAGCTGTTATTCATACCCACGATGCCACACTTATTGCGAATCAAAATGAGCTTGATGCACTGCCGTTATTACTCAAAAAAGTAGCGCTTACGCAAACTGACAAGTTAACCCACCACCAAGTTGTTTATCGGCCGTGGGGAAATTATCGTACCTTGGTAGAAAGCAGTGGATTTAAGGTTAAAAAAATAACCGTAAACAGCGGCGCTAAGCTCTCTACGCAGCGCCATCAATATCGTGCCGAGCATTGGGTAGTTGTATCTGGGGTTGCCGATGTATGCATTGATAAGCAAGCACTAACACTCAGTGCAGATCAGTCTTGTTATATTGCCGCTAAGCAAATTCATAGTTTGGCTAATAATAAAAATACACCGTTAATAGTAATTGAGGTACAAACAGGCACTATTTTAGATGAAAGCGACATTGAACGGTTTGATGATAAATATGGCAGAAACTAACAACGCTTTACTGCAGCCCTTTGCGTACACACCTTAAATACTCTTCTAAACTTTGCTGCCAAAGGTCGAGCGCTTCATTGATGGCGTTTTTTAGCGGCTTTTTATCAAGCATACGACGCTCTATTTTTTTCAGCGCTAAACCATAACGGTTAAAGCCCAGCTGTAGTGCGGTATTGGCTTGGCGATGTAATAATTTAATGCATTGCTCGGGCTGTTGTTCTACGAGCGCTTGGCAGTGATTTAGTTTACTGCGGGTAGAGAGCACAAACTCGTTATAAATAGACGACACTTCATCAATACTAAAAGAGCTGGTAAGCGTTTCGCTAGCGCTTGCGTCATATAAAGTATCAACCAAATCTACAGCTACAGTAGCCGTTTTAGTTGACTGTGAATCGCTTAGTGCTTGGCGCAATTTTTGGTGTTTAATAGGTTTACCTACAATGTCTTTTATACCCAGCGCTAAGTACTCTTTTACCTCACTAGGGCTTAAGCTTGCAGTAAAGGCTAGTACGGGAGTACGCTGGTTTTTATGCTCAATTTTAGCCAATGTTTTAAGTACTTGTTGGCCGGTCAAATCAGGTAGGTTCATATCGAGCAGCACTACATCAAAATGATGCGCTTGCATTAACTCTATTGCAGTTTTACCGTCTTTTGCTAACTTAATTTTATGTTCGTCGTCGGCCATAAATTCTACGGCTATTTTTTGATTTAAATCTAAATCCTCTACTAACAACACCTTTAAACCGGTTAAATAATCTTTACTTTGATGACGTTGCGCTACTAGGCTGAGTTCGCCCAGCGCACACGTAATATCAAAGCTAAACACGCTGCCACTCCCTAGGCTACTGGCTATTTCTAACTTGCTATGCAGTTTTTCGAGTAAGCGGCTGGTTATTGCTAAACCAAGGCCTGTACCGCCTTTTTCTTTTCCGGCGTTACTTTGCACATAGGGTTCGGTTAGGTAGGCTATTTCGTCATTCTCGATGCCGGGGCCTGAGTCTTTTACGCTTATTTTAATAGTGTGTTCAAGTTGTTTTTCAGTGATTAGATCAATTTGAATTTTAACGCTACCTTGGTCGGTAAATTTAATTGCGTTACCCACAAGGTTAATAATAATTTGCCTGAGTTTTTGCTGATCGCAGTAGTAACAGGCTTGATCGGGTATATTGCAAAGTAGCTCAAACTTAAGTTGCTTTTGCTCTGCCAGAGGGCTTAGTAATAAGCATAAATTTTGTATCCAAGTTTTAAACTCAATATCTTCTTCGTAAAGAGCTTCGTCGCTTTGATCAAGGCTGGCGTAGTCGAGTACTTTATCAACCAGTAAATTAAGGGATTCGGCAGAGTTAATAATTGCCTCGCAATAGGCTTTATTGCGAGCATCACTTGTTTGGTTCATAACTAACTGAGCACTGCCTAAAATGCCGTTTAAAGGGGTGCGAATTTCGTGGCTGATAGTTGATAAAAACAACCCACGTATTTCTAGATCTTTACGGGCTTTTTTAGTGAGCTTATTAAGATGCTGCTCTCTGCGCTCATTACACAACAGTGCCATGCCAGCGGCATAAAACATAGGTGCTATAACCCCGTTTAAAAAAAGTAACGAGCTAAACCAAGGGCTTAATAGGGTGTCATGTTGCTCAATTTTTTGCATAAATATCGAGCGGGCAATAAAGCTTACGGCAACTAAAGTTAAAATTATAATATAAACAATGCTGCCGTTGGGGTAGGGCTTACGTGCATACTTTATAAATATAAACAGTAAAAATGCAGCTTCAGCTATATGCTGTATATCAGATATAAACAGCCTATCTTGAATAGATGGCGACAAAAAGCTGTAATAACCCAGCATTACGCTGCTAAAAGCAGTAAATGCACAAACAAGTTTAAAGCCAATACCGCGATAATCTAAAAACTGGCTAATAGCAAGGCAATGCACAATTGAGGCCGCAAACATCAATATATTGGCAATGCTAATGGCGACAAGTTCAGGGACTCGCCCGATCAGAGTAAAGCCAATAATAACGCCGAGCAATAAAACAGGATAAAAAATATAAAGCAGAGTGCCTGGAGTGTGTTTATTGGTGCGCCAGGTTAAAAAATTTAGCAGGGTCATTACAACCATAACGGCGATACTGGCAAAATATAGGGTAAAAGAGTCGAGCATTGAGGCACCAATAGCGTGTTATTAGATTAAAAGTATAACAATAATTACTTAACCGAAAATAGCTCAATATATTGTTTAACACATTGAGCTGTATTGAAATTAAAACGTATATTTTATTTGCTGGGGAGCGACTTATTATTTAAAGTTTGAGTTTGCTGATTAAGCTTGCCCAGATACAAAAACAGACACGTATGTGCCTGTTTTGTGTTTAAACTAAAGTTTAAATTAACGTATTTCGTCTGGAATATGCTGCTGTGCCCACGATAGTAGCTCAATACGGTTACGACATTTTGTTTTTCTAAATGCGCTGTATAAATGAGTTTTAACTGTGTGTGGGCTAATGCTTAGCTCTTCAGCAATTTCTTTATTTTTTGAGCCATTACTCATTAATGAAATTATGGCTTTTTCGCGCTTGGTAAGTTTAACTGGCTCAATATCGCCTTCGGTAAGCTTATGCAGTGCATCTTTATTAAACTGCAACATACGATTTAATGCATTACACATTATATCTCTGCGATACCAAAGTTGATCTTCAAGTAGTAAGCGAATACCTTTCATCAATACATCGGCGTTATCTGTGGTGTAAAATACACCACGAATTCCGCTAAGTAAGGCACGATTAGCAAGCTCTGGGTTTTCATCCAAATTAAATAATACGATATCGCATTTAATCCGTAAATTAACCAGTTGCTCTTTTAATTTTCCCCACGCATCTTTGCTCGATGTTTCGATAAACAAAAGTCGTGTTCCTACAGGCACATCTAAAATATTGGTGCCTGTGGTTACGCTAATACCTTGCGTTTTTAACAAAGGTTCTAAAACGTTAATACCAATAGTGTTAATGGGCTCTTCATCTAATAACAAAAAGGCTGAACTGCTCATATTATTTTTACTCTTTTATAAAGCTTATGATTAAGTTTACCACGACCTCCACACCTTTTGTATTAGAAAGTCGCGTTGTAACGCAAAAAGCAAGTACGATATTATGATTATTTAAACATAAAATGTTGCAAATAAGTAATTATTTATTGATTGCGATTACAAAATAAAACAACCTAAAAAGCTTATAACTAATTGTATAAAATAAATAGCTGTTTATAGCGCCACTTTTTTGGTGTTTTGATAAGGAGGCCAGCCCATCTCTTTACCTGCAAGCATATGTAAATGAATATGATATACGGTTTGGCCACCATGTTCATTGCAATTCATGACCACTCGGTAGCCATCGTCGGCAAAGTTTAGTTGCTTGGCTAATTTAGCCGCTACTACATATAAATTACCTACTAAATGCGAGTTTTCAGGCGTTACATCGTTAATAGTAGCAATTGCCTTTTTGGGGATAATAAGTGCGTGAAATGGCGCCTGAGGGTTTATATCTTTAAAGGCGAGAGTATGCTCATCTTCATAAATAATATCAGCTGGGATCTCACGATTAATTATTTTAGTAAAAATAGTCTCTTGGCTCATTATATGGCCCCTAATTAAGTATGATTAAAGTAAGCTCCACTAATGACAAACTTTACAAGCAGTGTCAAACTGAAATCAAATAAAGGAGAAAATATGCGTAAATCAATATTATTAGGTAGTGCCGCAGCGCTATTGTTTAGTGTGTCGAGCATGGCAGAAAATATTCACTTTCCAGAAGAGTTTGTACCTCTGCAAGTTGGTGAGCGTATTATTGAAAGCTCGATATTTAGCCGTGTTGACGACATAGAGCTAGCACCGGGTAGTTATAAATTAAAGCTTAAATATACTGACTTGTATGACCTAGGTTACGACGATCACGAAGTGGTAGAGTCTGAACCATTTTGGGTAAATGTAACTATTGAAGCGGGTAAAGATTATACTTTAGAGTTTAATCGTGCCAAAAATGCGGTTGCGGCTAAAGTATTTGCACAGTCGCCACAAGTAAGCTTAAAAGCAAAAGGAAGTGCACTGGCTGCGCCATTAAGTGTAATTTCTAATGCCCAGCTTACAAACACTGTGCCAGTACAGCAAGTTAGTAATACAACGGCAATGGCAACAAGCGCCAGCGAAGTAAGTAAACTCGTTGCACCTATTAATGGTAAGGGCATGCCCAGCGCAGCAGCAATGCTAGACTTTTGGTGGCAACAAGCAACCCCAGCTCAACAACAAGCCTTTTTAGAAAAAGTAACCAATTAGCTTTTATGCAATTAAAAAAGGGCCGAATGTCGGCCCTTTTTGTATTTTAAACACTCGCTTATTAAGCTCGTTATTATTTGAATAATTTATTCAAATAATGCGTCTATAGTGCCATGTGCTAGTGGGTGATAACCCGGGCGTGCTTTTAAGTACACGCTTTGTGCCCAGTCTTTTTTGCCGTTATCAATAAGTGACTTATAAAGCGGGACAATTAGCTTGCGACGACCAATACTGGTTAAGTGCTTATCAAGCGCCGGATAAATTGGCTGGTATCCATTACCTACCGCTAGCATAAACCAAGCAAAGGCACGTTCAGCGTTAGTTGATTGCGTTAAGTTATACGCAGTATCAAGCTCGCTCATATGTGTTTGGCTTAAATCGCGCGGTAAGTTATTTAAAAAGTGCAACCATTCATGCACCGACCAATTAGCTGTAGGCAATTGCGCTGCTGTGATATCGCCATTTAACCAAGTAGCTGTTGCTGTATCTACTTTATCAAAAGCATCTGATGTTGGATTAGGTGTATCGCTTGGTAAACCTGGCGCAAAAATCCATTCATTTACTTTATCCATGCTCACAATACCAGGGTACTTATCAATTAAGTTAGCTTTTAGGTAAGTAACAAATTGTGCGGTGGTTAAAGATTTAAAGGCAAATTCGTTAAAGTAAGTTTTTACAAAGGCGTCAAACTTATCGCGGCCATATTTTTCTTCTAGGTAAATTAAGAATAATTGCCCTTTGGTATAAGGTACAGAGCTAAACGCATCATCAGGATCGCGGCCATTAAGCTTTAAGTTAAGGCGCGTGTCTGGCGCATCAAGCGTTTTAATTTGCGCGCGAATACCTGCTGCATCAAGGGCTTGTTCCATTACTGCGCGGTCACGACCAAATACTTCTTCCATAATGCGGTTTTCAACGTACGAGGTAAAACCTTCGTTTAACCATAAATCTTCCCAGGTTGCATTGGTAACTAAGTTACCAGACCAAGAATGAGCAAGCTCATGTGCAATTAGATTTACTAAGCTTTTATCGCCTGCAACCACGGTTGGGGTAATAAACGAAAGGCGTGGGTTTTCCATGCCACCAAACGGAAAACTTGGCGGTAACATAAGTAAGTCGTAACGACCCCATGCATAATCGCCGTAAAGTGCGTTAGTTTTATCGATCATCGCTTGGGTGTCGTTAAATTCGGCAACTGAAGCATCTAAAATAGTTGGCTCAGCAAAAATACCGGTTTGATGCGACATTGCTTTAAATTCTAAATTACCTGCGCCAATAGCAATTAAGTAAGGCGAAATAGCTTGTGGCATATCAAAAATGTAGTCGCCATCTTTATAAAGTGCGTCTTTATTGTCGGCACTCATTACCGCACGTATATCTTTAGGAGTATGAATGCGCGCCGAGTACGTTACTCGCATTGCTGGCGTGTCTTGTACTGGGATCCAGCTACGTGCATGAATTGCTTGCGATTGGCTGTACATAAACGGGTGTGTTTTGCTGGCTGTTTGCTCTGGTGTTAACCATTGTAGGCCAGACGCTTCAGGGCGGCTATTATAGTAAATACGTACTTTTGGCGCTTGGCTTTTAAAAGTAATAGTTAATTTTGAGCCTTTAACATCATCGCGTGTTGCTAAACTAAATTTAGCTTTATGCCATGTGCCGTTTTGCGTTTGATACATTACTTTATCAATATCTAAATCGCGAGTATCGAGCACTAGAGTTTTACTGTTGTTATTTTGCCATTCTAGGGTGTGCTCAACAAAACCTTCTAATTGCTTGTCGGCAAAGTCGACATCTAAATCAAGGTTTAAATGCGTAGTAATAACGTCATTAAGATTAGCATACGAGTTTTGATCAATAGCATTGGCCATTGCTTGTGAGCACATACCAGCCATAGCTAGGCTTAAAAAAAGAGGTGTGATTTTCATAATTACCCTGAACACAAATAAATAAGTGTTGGTTTTATATCATGATTGGCGAGGCGGGTTGAGCAATTTTTACATTCAGATGCGCTATTTGCGACAATGCGTTAAACTAACGCGATTAGTTACCGGTATATTTAGAGAGCTTTGTGGCGCACTCATTACAAACGTTACATACATTTGCATTAACCAGCCAATGCCAACAATTTGTTAAAATTAATAACCTAGAGCAGCTTAAAACGCAAAGCTTTAAGCCTCCATTTTGCCTATTAGGCGAGGGCAGTAATACGGTATTTTTAAATGATTACACCGGTACTGTTATTAAAATGGCAACTCAAGGTGTACAAATAAAAGAGCGCGCAAACGATTACTTAATTAGCGTGGCCGCTGGCGAAAACTGGCATCAACTAGTCAGCGAGCTGTTGACTAAAAACATTCCCGGGCTTGAAAACCTAGCGCTTATTCCCGGTACTGTGGGTGCTGCGCCGGTGCAAAATATTGGTGCCTACGGAGTTGAATTGGCTAAATTTGTAGAGTCGGTTGAGTATTTTGATATAGCAAACAAAGCCTTTAATACCTTAAATAATGCGCAATGTGAATTTGGCTATCGCGATTCTATTTTTAAACACGCGTTAAAAAATAAAGCGGTGATCACTACTGTGCATTTAGCCTTGCCTAAAGGGTGGCAGCCGGTATTGAGTTATGGACCGCTGCAGCAACTTGCAGCCGTTACGCCACAAGCGGTATTTGAGCAAGTAATAGCAACACGTAACAGCAAATTGCCCAATCCTTATACCTTACCTAATGCAGGTAGTTTTTTTAAAAACCCCATTATTACTAATCAATGTTTAGCTGCTTTATTAACTACCTTTGCAGATTTACCGCATTATAAACACGGTGCAAAGCACCATAAAGTGGCTGCGGGTTGGCTAATAGAGCAAGCGGGTTTAAAAGGCTACCGCATTGCAGGTATTGAGGTACATAAACAACAAGCCCTAGTGCTAGTAAATTACGGCCAAAGCCAAGGAAGCGATTTAATTGCGATGATTAAACATATTCAACACAGCGTATTTTCTCGTTACAACATTATGTTAGAGCACGAAGTACGCTTAATTAATAACAGTAGTGAATGCCATATTACAGCGGAGCCAACGCCATGAAAGCACCCGATGGGAATAAACTCGCCATTTTAAATGCCCTCAATCAAGGTGGTTTTATTTCAGGGCAGGTATTAGGCGAGCAACTGGGTATTAGCCGCGCAGCTATTAGTAAGCATATTAAAAGCTTACAAGAAATGGGCTTAGATATTTTTAAGGTAACTGGTAAAGGTTACAGCTTAAATAGCCAAGTCGGACTGTTAAACCAAGCGCAAATACAACAACACTATCAAGCGTTAGGTGCAACTACCGCCAAAGTAGAAGTACACCCCATAATAGACTCCACTAATAGTGAGCTAATGCGCCGCATACAAGCAAAAACTGAGCTTGAATCGGGTACTGTTATTGTGGCCGAAATGCAGCAGTTGGGGCGTGGGCGTCGGGGCCGGGTTTGGCAGTCGCCATTTGGAGCCAACTTATATTATAGTTACTTTTGGCGCTTAGATGATGGCATACAAGCCGCTATGGGCGTATCTATAGTGGTTGGCTTAGCTGTATATGATGCTATTAAAGCGCTATACAACATAGAAGTAGAGCTAAAATGGCCTAACGATATTTACCTCAATAAACAAAAGCTCGCTGGCGTATTAGTTGAGCTCGACGCGCAACCGCAAGGTCCTTGTCAGTTAGTTATAGGCATAGGTATTAACTTACAAATGCCAGAGAGCTTTAGTCAGCACATTGATCAAGCATGGACTGATTTAAGTCAACATACGCAGCAGCTTAATAAAAATCAGTTGGTTGCCTCGCTTACTTATTATTTAGAGCAGCGTTTAGAGCAGTATAGTGAAAGTGGCTTACAGAGCATGCATCAGCAATGGAATGCTTTAAATGCATTTGCTGGTGAATGTGTAGAGCTAAATACCGGACATCGTAGTTGGCGCGGAATATGTGAGGGAATAGACCCACAAGGCGGAATTCGTATTCGCCAAGATGGTGAAGTAAAAAGCTATTACGGCGGCGAAATATCGCTCAGAAAGGCGCAACTATGAAATTACTCATAGATGTAGGCAATACTTCACTTAAAGCTAAGCTGTGGCAAAACGAGCAAGTTCAAGCATGTGATTTAAATAATTTACCTTGGCATGCAATTACACACGTTATTTATGCTTGCGTAGGGCGCAGTGAGCTACTTAATGCTATTTTAGCGCAAGCCGCCTTTAATAGTATTAGCTGCTTTGAAGCTAAAGTAACTAAAACGCTAGGTGGGCTCACCTGTGCTTATGAGCACTTTAATAATTTAGGCATAGATAGATGGCTGGCACTTATTGCAAGTTTTACCTTGTATCCAAATAAGGCCTGCATAGTTGTTGATGCCGGTACGGCTACCACAATTGATGTACTCAATTGTGACGGGCAGCACTTAGGTGGCTGGATTTTACCTGGCCTTGATTTAATGACCCGCTCGTTAACGCAAAATACCCAGCGCGTTTTTGATGATGAAAATACGCCATTTACTAATCAACTGGGAATAAACACCCCAAATGGTTTAAAAAATGGTGCCTTGGTTGCCACCATAGGAGCAATTAACCAAGCTAAACCTTATTTAAATGATAAAAATACGCAAATTATTTTTGCCGGTGGTTATGGTTCGTTATTACAACAGCAATTCAAAGAGAGTATTTTTGATCCTATGCTGGTTATTAAAGGCTTAAATTATTGGTATGAATTAGATGAAAACAGCAATAAATTATAAAAAAACCGGTTTTTGCCTGAATTGTGAGCATTTAAACAATAAATTCTCATTTATTTTAATTTTATAGTTGCATCCCAATAAAGCTTACTCTAATATCTCGCCCCGTACTAAAGCAGTGCCGACTTAGCTCAGCTGGTAGAGCAACTGACTTGTAATCAGTAGGTCAACCGTTCGACTCGGTTAGTCGGCACCACTTTCCTTTTTACCGAAAGTGCATTAGTAAAGAATTATCGTGGAGGGGTTCCCGAGCGGCCAAAGGGATCAGACTGTAAATCTGACGGCTCAGCCTTCGCTGGTTCGAATCCAGCTCCCTCCACCACTTTATTCTTGACGGTTAGAGGTATTTTAAGAACAGGTTCCTAACGCGGGCATCGTATAATGGCTATTACCTCAGCCTTCCAAGCTGATGATGCGGGTTCGATTCCCGCTGCCCGCTCCAGTTTATGGTGATGCTGATATAGCTCAGTTGGTAGAGCGCACCCTTGGTAAGGGTGAGGTCGGCAGTTCGACTCTGCCTATCAGCACCAGTTTTAAGAACCTCCTTAAGCGCTTCCTTTATCTGTCAGAAAAAACTATTTGAAATTTGAAAAAATCAACTTAATCTACCTATGGTGGATTATTTTCATATGTAATATAGATACACAAAACTGATAGGTTCCGTCATGGCAAAAGCAAAGTTTGAACGCGTAAAACCGCATGTTAACGTAGGTACAATTGGCCACGTTGACCACGGTAAAACTACATTAACTGCAGCAATCACTAACGTACTTGCAAAAGTATACGGCGGTGTTGCTAAAGATTTCGCATCAATCGACAACGCTCCAGAAGAGCGCGAGCGCGGTATCACAATTTCAACGTCTCACGTTGAATACGATACGCCTACTCGTCACTACGCACACGTAGATTGTCCTGGTCACGCCGATTATGTTAAAAACATGATCACTGGTGCTGCTCAAATGGACGGTGCTATTTTAGTAGTAGCTGCGACTGATGGTCCTATGCCACAAACACGTGAGCACATCCTACTTTCTCGCCAAGTTGGCGTTCCTTACATCATCGTGTTCATGAACAAATGTGACATGGTTGATGACGAAGAGCTACTTGAGCTAGTAGAAATGGAAGTTCGTGAACTTCTTTCAGAATACGATTTCCCAGGTGA
>NZ_JACJES010000011.1:0-101239 GCF_014164175.1 Pseudoalteromonas sp. SG44-5
TTAGTGAGTACAGTGCCTTTACAAAGCCTGTGCCACCGCTGAATAATGGCTTTATCGGTTAGTCGCTTGGCTTTTTTATCATCAACATAGAGTACTAAGTGGGTGTGATTACTCATTACTGCATACGCACACACATCGATACAAAATACGTTAGCGAGGGCAAGTAATTTGCTTTCAACCCACCCTCTGCGATGTTCATACGATTGATTAGTAAAGTTGTCTACGCCGCATAAAAATGCACGGCGTACACAGCGCGAAATACAGTGATAGTATTTTGTATCGACCAAACTAACCTGACGTTTTCTTGCGATAGCCATGTGACACCCTGCTTAATTATTGCACTAAACAGAGCATAGTTAATTACACTGATATTACAAATATTAAGATGGGTGTCTGCATTAAAAATAATGTTCATACGATTGATTAGTAAAGTTGTCTACGCCGCATAACAATGCACGGCGTACACAGCGCGAAATACAGTGGTAGTATTTTGTATCGACCAAACTAACCTGACGTTTTCTTGCGATAGCCATGTTGCACCCTGCTTGATTATTGAACTAATCAGAGCATAGTTAATTACACTGATATTACAAATATTAGGGTGGGTGTCTGCATTAAAAATATTTCAACTGTAAACCTAAATACCAAGTTTGGTTAATCACTTACTGATATCTGGCACCTTCTTTTAGTAATAACTGATCTTACTCATAACTACTTTTCCTAATAGCTGCTTTTTACAAATAAAAAAGGCGCTTTAAAAAAGCGCCTTTTAATTATTTAATTACGAATTTTACTCTGCGGCTTGCGCTACATTTGGTAAGTTAATTTTCGCTTGAGCTTTTAATGACTCAATAAACACCATGTAGTTTTTGTTTGCTTGTGCCATGGTAATGTTTTGCTGAATTTGTGGGTCAATATTATCTGCAACTTCAGCGTTCGTTACCGATTTAAGCGCAACAATCGCAGCATCACCATTATTTAAATTAACTAGCTCAACGATTGCTGAATCAGTTGGGTGAGCCATTTTAAATGTTTGCGTCACAATAGCTGGCGAAACAGTATAGCTCTGACGCGTTAACTGCGCTTCTTGGCGAACTGTTAGGTTTTGCTCAGCGGCAACGTCATTTAAGCTCTTGCCTGCTTGTACTTCTGCAAAGAGTGTACGGGCTTTTTCTTTAGCAAGCGCTGATGTTTTCTCGTTAACTAAGCTGGCTTTAATTTGCTCGCTTACATCGCTTAGTGCTTTAGTGGCAGCTGGCTCATGTTCATTAACACGCACCACAATAACATGCTCATTACCTAACTCAATCAGCTCTGAGTTTACTTTATCTTCAAGTAAATCAACTGATGTTAATGCTGTAATAACTGCAGGGCTGTTTAACGGCTCTGGTAGCTCATTTAGCGCTACAAGTGGAGTAGACTTAATCTCTACACCCGCGGCTTCTGCTGCATCAACTAAGCGGTCTGAAATTTCAAACGCAAGCGCGGCCATTTCTGTTTGCTTTTCGTAAAATGCATCTACTTTTTCAGCTTTTTCTAGTTCTGCACGTAAATCTGCTTTTACATCATCGTAGGCTTTTACTTGCTGCGCCTGTAGGTCGGTTAGTTTAATAATGTGGTAACCAAATTCTGATGCTATAACGTCTGAGTAGTCACCTTTATTTTCGAGCGCAAATGCTGCGTCTTCAAAAACAGGATCCATTACATCACGTTCTATCCACTCTAAATCGCCACCCATTTCGCCACTTACAATATCATCAGACGATGATTCTGCTAGCTCGGCAAAATCAGCACCTTGATTTAATTGCGCTAATAAAGACTCTGCTTTTGCTTTAGCTGCATCATCGTCTTCACTGTTATCAATTAAAATATGCGAAACACGACGCTTTTCAGGCTCAACGTATTGCGCTTTACTTTGTTCGTAATAGGCTTTTACGTCATCTTCAGTTACTGAAGCAACTGTAATGTCTTGCGCTTTTAGCTCTATGTAATTAACCGATAAACGCTCAGGAGATAAAAACTGGCCGCTATTTAATTCATAGTAATCTGCTATTTCTTGCTCACTCACTACAACACTGTCTTGCATTGCTTCTTTATTAACTACTAGGTAGTCAATGCTGCGCGTTTGTTGTTGTAGAGCAATGGCACTCTCAAGTTCATTTTTTAGCGCAAAATCACTTCCCGCAACAGCAGATACAAGCTGGCTGCGTGTCATGTCTTTACGTAAATACTCGCGAAATGAGTCTGGTTGAAAGTTCATTTGACGAATAACTTGCAAGTAACGGTCGTTGTTAAAGCTTTCACCAATTTTAAAATAAGGTAATTCTAAAATGGTTTGTCTTACACTTTCATCGCTTACACGAAGGCCTAACTCTGCCGCTAGTTGAGTTTGCAGTTCTTGTTGTACTAAACGGTCAATTACACCTTGGCGTATTTGCGCCATGTAATTTGGATCGGCTGCAATTTGGGTAAAGTATTCACCAAACTGTTGCTCTAATCGGCCTCGTTCATTTTGAAACGCACGATTAAATTCGGTTTGACTAATTTTAATACCATTTACTTCAGCAACAGGTTGTTCTGTGGTTTGACCTAGGTAACTACCAATTCCTGCTAAAGCAAAAGATAAAATCACGGCGCCTAAAATTACTTTGGCTATAGGTCCTTGCGAACCCTCTCTGATTTTCTCAAGCATTTGTTTATCTCTTTTCTGAGCAAGGTTTTTACCTTGTCATATGTAAAAAAAGCGTATCTTACCAGATACGCTTTTTCACTTGAAGTAACTGGCGGTAAAGTTACTTAATTCATCTTCTGTGGTCATTAAGTATTTTTACACTCGCCACAACTAATGTGTTTAAAACAGTGATTAGTTTACTGCGTCTTTTAGTGCTTTACCTGCTTTAAATGCAGGGATAGTTGCAGCAGCAATTTGAATTGTTTCGCCAGTTTGTGGGTTACGGCCTGAACGTGCAGCACGGTCACGAACTGAAAAAGTACCAAAACCAACAAGTGCAACTGAGTCGCCTTCTTTAAGTGCGCCAGTAACTGATTCGATAAATGAATCCAGTGCACGACCTGCAGCCGCTTTAGAAATGTCAGCATCAGCTGCGATTTGATCGATTAATTGAGATTTATTCACAATATCATCCTCTTTAATTGTTGTTATCAAGAGCGATTGTTTTTTACTAACATCACTGTTTTGAAAATTTAGAGCAAACTATTATGCTCATACGATTATATTTTTCTTAAGCCTAGTAACCATAAGGGCTAGGCTTGAAAACCAGTGCTTAACTTATCATACCGTTTAGATTTGAAAAGCCCCTAAAAGCACTTTTTTAGCGTTTTTTATCGGTTTTTCGGCGTTTCGACTGAAAAACTATCAACTGGGTGCACTAAAGCAAGTTTTAATACTTCATCAATCCATGTAACTGGGTGAATATCAAGGCCAGCCAATACGTTGTCTGGGATCTCTTTTAGGTCACGTTCGTTAATTTTTGGAATAATAACCGTTTTAATACCGCCGCGATGCGCTGCTAATAATTTCTCTTTTAAGCCACCAATTGGTAGTACTTCACCACGCAATGTAATTTCGCCTGTCATGGCAACATCGGCACGTACCGGATTACCCGTTAAGCTCGACACTAAACCAGTTACCATAGCAGCACCTGCACTTGGACCATCTTTAGGCGTTGCGCCTTCAGGTACGTGTACATGAATATCGCGCTTTTCATAAAAATCACTGTTAATACGAAACTCTTCCGCTCGGTTTCGTACTACTGTCATGGCTGCTTGTATCGACTCTTGCATTACATCACCTAATGAGCCGGTATAGCTAAGCTTACCTTTACCTGGTACTGCGGCGCATTCAATAGTTAGCAAGTCGCCGCCCACTTCAGTCCATGCAAGGCCTGTAACTTGGCCAATACGGTCGCCGTCTTCTGCTTTACCGTAATCAAAGCGTTGCACCCCTAAAAAGTCCTCTAGGTTGTGCTCATCGATAGTGACTGTTGTGGTGTCTTTTTCGATTAAAATATTTTTAACCGCTTTACGACATAGTTTAGATATTTCGCGCTCTAAATTACGTACACCCGCTTCACGCGTGTAATAACGAATAATACCGGTAATGGCACTATCGGCTATCTCAATTTCATGCTCTTTTAAGCCATTACGCTTAACTTGCTTGGTAATTAAGTGCTGTTTAGCAATATTTAGTTTTTCATCTTCGGTGTAACCCGACAAACGAATAACTTCCATTCGATCTAGTAACGGCCCTGGAATGTTAAAGCTGTTTGATGTAGCAACAAACATCACATCCGACAAATCGTAGTCAACTTCTAGGTAGTGATCGGCAAAATGACTATTTTGCTCAGGATCTAACACCTCAAGTAATGCAGATGCGGGATCACCACGCATGTCTGATGACATTTTGTCGATTTCATCAAGTAAAAACAATGGGTTTTTAACGCCCACTTTTGTCATATTCTGAATCATTTTACCTGGCATTGAGCCAATGTAAGTACGACGATGGCCACGAATTTCAGCTTCATCACGTACACCGCCAAGCGCCATACGAATATACTTACGGCCGGTAGAGCGTGCAATAGATTGACCTAAAGAGGTTTTACCCACACCAGGCGGCCCTACTAGACACAAAATAGGCCCTTTAAGCTTGTTAGTACGTTGTTGCACCGCTAGATACTCTAAAATACGTTCTTTAACTTTTTCTAAGCCGTAATGGTCGCTATCAAGTATTCTTTGCGCGCCAGCTAAATCTTTTTTAACTTTTGAGCGTTTTTTCCACGGTACACTAATTAGTGTATCTATGTATGAGCGCACTACACTGGCTTCTGCCGACATTGGCGACATCATTTTTAGCTTACTTAACTCAGCCGTCGCTTTTTCTTTTGCTTCGGTTGGCATGCCCGACTCTTCAATACGCTTTTTCAGCGCTTCAAACTCGTCTGGCACATCATCAAGTTCACCGAGCTCTTTTTGAATAGCTTTCATTTGCTCATTGAGGTAATACTCGCGCTGTGATTTTTCCATCTGCTTTTTAACGCGGCTACGTATTTTTTTCTCAACTTGCAGTAAATCTATTTCGCCTTCCATTAGCGCCATTAAGTATTCTAAGCGTTCGGTAACACTTGAGGTTTCTAATACTTTTTGTTTTTCAGGCACTTTTAATGGCATATGAGCTGCCATGGTATCGGCAAGGCGCGCCGGATCGTCAATCCCCGAAACCGAAGTAAGTACTTCTGGTGGGATTTTTTTATTGAGTTTTACATAGCCTTCAAATTGGCTAATTGCGCTGCGAATAAACACATCTTGCTCATGCTCATCTATTGATTCTGATTCAATAAACTGCGCATTAGCTACAAAAAATTCTTCGCTATCAATAAATTCTTCAATTTTTGCGCGCTGCGTACCTTCTACTAAAACTTTTACTGTACCGTCTGGTAACTTTAATAACTGAAGTACAGTGGCAATAGTACCAACACGATAAATATCATCTTGCTCAGGCTCATCTACGGTTGCATCTTTTTGGGCAACCAAGAAAATTTGTTTGTCTTTATCCATTGCCGCTTCAAGGCATTTTATTGATTTTTCACGGCCTACAAAAAGCGGGATCACCATGTGCGGATATACCACTACATCGCGCAGTGCTAATACTGGGATTTCGACTCGATCGGTTCTCTCAAGCGTCATTATATTTCTCTTTGCACTTCATTTATTTTAAAGATTACTCAAGTATATGGGGATAACCTAATTAAAGTTCAACGATTTTCCCGTACTCAATTAAATTAATTATAAAAAAAGGAGCCTTAGGCTCCTTTTTAAATCAAATAGCTTAAAAACTACTCAGATGCTGCTTTATCTTGATTATTATTTTCATAAATCAAAATTGGGTCTGATTCACCTTTAATTACGGTTTCATCTATAACCACTTTGCTTACATTATCCATAGAAGGTAGCTCATACATAGTATCAAGTAATACACCTTCAACGATTGAACGCAAACCACGAGCACCTGTTTTACGCTCCATTGCTTTGTGGGCAATTGCAGCTAAGGCATCATCGCGAAACTCAAGCTCAACATCTTCCATACCAAACAATACTGAAAACTGTTTAGTAATGGCGTTTTTAGGCTCACTTAAAATTTGTATTAGTGCAGCTTCATCAAGTTCAGTTAATGTAGCAACTACCGGTAAACGGCCGATAAACTCAGGGATCAAGCCGTACTTAACTAAATCCTCTGGCTCTACGTCTTTAAATGTATCACTTAAAGAGCGGCTCGCTGCAGACTCTTTAACATCAACACCAAAACCAATACCGGTATTTTTATGGCTACGTTGCTCAATCACTTTATCAAGACCTGAGAATGCGCCACCACAAATAAACAAGATTTTAGACGTATCTACTTGTAAAAACTCTTGCTGTGGGTGCTTACGGCCACCTTGTGGTGGAACCGAAGCTATGGTGCCTTCTATCAGTTTAAGTAGTGCTTGTTGCACGCCTTCGCCTGATACATCACGCGTAATTGACGGGTTGTCTGATTTACGAGAAATTTTATCAATTTCATCTATGTAAACAATACCACGTTGTGCTTTTTCTACATCGTAATCGCATTTTTGTAACAGCTTTTGAATGATGTTTTCAACATCTTCACCCACATAACCCGCTTCGGTTAATGTGGTTGCATCGGCCATAGTAAACGGCACATCTAATAAGCGTGCTAACGTTTCTGCTAGTAATGTTTTACCACTACCTGTAGGACCAATTAATAAGATATTACTTTTACTTAGTTCAATATCTTGCTTAGTCGACTGATTACGTAGGCGTTTGTAATGGTTGTATACCGCTACAGACAATACTTTTTTAGCATGGTCTTGGCCAATAACATAGTCGTCTAAGTGTTTACGAATTTCTTTTGGTACAGGTAGTTTGTCAGAGGCATCGTGCTTAGGCGCAATGTCTTTTATTTCTTCTCTGATAATATCGTTACACAACTCTACACATTCATCACAAACATATACTGAAGGGCCTGCAATTAATTTGCGTACTTCATGTTGGCTTTTGCCGCAAAAAGAACAGTATAACAATTTACTACTTTTGTCGCCGTCTGTAGGAGTGTCAGACATTCAGCTACCTCATTTTATACGTTGGCCACCAAATTGGTCGATGGCTATTTCAATACGTTTTAACTATACCAAAATTTAATTTTTTCGCATAGTAACTCAAAGTGGCAAACAGCCTAGCTGTTTGCCAAACGCTTACTTGCTAGCGCGATTTTTAAATACTGAGTCTACAATGCCGTAATCTACAGCTTGATCAGCACTCATAAAGTTATCACGATCAGTGTCTTTAGAAATCACGTCTAATGGTTGGCCTGTATGCTCAGCCATTAAGCGGTTTAGCTTGCCTTTAATAGACAGGATTTCTTTGGCATGTATTTCAAAGTCAGATGCTTGACCTTGGAAACCACCTAATGGTTGGTGGATCATTACGCGCGAGTTCGGTAGACAAAAACGTTTGCCCTTTGCCCCAGCGGTAAGTAAAAAAGCACCCATGCTAGCAGCTTGACCTACACAAATTGTACTTACATCTGGTTTAATGAAGTTCATTGTGTCGTAAATTGCCATACCCGCAGTAACCGAACCACCTGGTGAGTTTATATATAAAAAGATATCTTTATCTGGGTTTTCTGATTCTAAGAACAACATTTGCGCTAAAATCAGGTTTGCCATGTTGTCTTCAACAGGACCCGTTAAAAAGATAATACGCTCTTTTAATAATCTCGAATAAATGTCATACGAGCGCTCGCCTTTAGGTGTTTGTTCAACAACCATAGGGACCAATGCGTTTAGGGGATCTGTAATACCAATATTCATACTTATTTAATTCCTTATGCGCTTATACTTGTCCTTATTAAAGAAAAGCATAGTTATCATTTTTCGCAAATTAAGAACCACAAACTAAAATGGCCCGAGCACACTGCATAAACAGAGTAACACGAGCCATTTAATCGTTAGCGAGCACTTAAGTCAATGACTTATTAAGCACCTTGCTGTGGATTCATGATGTCGTCAAATGCTGTTTCAACGTCAGTCACAGTTGCTTTAGCTAAGATAGCCTCAACAGCTTGCTCTTCCATTGCTACATTACGCATTTGCTGCATAAGTTGATCATTCGCTTTGTAGTATTCTACTACTTCAGTTGGATCTTCGTATGCAGAAGCTACCGTTGCGATTAATGCTTCAACTTTAGCGTCGTCAACTTTAATCTCGTTAGCTTTAATCACTTCACCTAATAAAAGGCCAGTTTTAACACGTGTTACTGCTTGCTCATGGAACAATTCAGCAGGAAGCTCAGGCATGTTTTGCGCATCGCCACCAAAACGTTGAGCAGCTTGCTGACGTAATGCGTCAACTTCTTGATCAACTAGTGCTTTAGGCACTTCAATTTCGTTGTTCGCTAAAAGACCTTTAATAGCTTGATCTTTAACGTTAGCTTTAACCGCTTGGTCTAGCTCACGTGTCATGTTCTTTTTAACTTCAACTTTAAGCGCGTCAACACCACCTTCGGTAACACCGAATTTAGTTGCAAATTCTTCGCTTAATTCAGGTAACTCTTGCGCTTCAACTTTTTTCACTGTGATAGTGAATTGAGCCGCTTTACCTTTTAAGTTTTCAGCATGGTAATCATCAGGGAAAGTTACGTCAGCAATTGCTTCTTCGCCTGCTTTTTTACCTACGATATTATCTTCAAAACCTGGGATCATACGACCTTGGCCAAGTTCTAATGGGAAGTCTTCAGCTTTGCCGCCTTCAAATACTTCACCGTCGATAGTACCTACAAAATCAACCGTTACACGGTCGTTTTCGCCAGCAGCTGTATCAACTTCAGCCCAATCTGCGTGTTGCTTACGAAGTGTTTCTAGCATGTTAGCTAAATCTTCGTCAGTTACTGTTACGGCTGGTTTTTCAACTGTAATTTTGTCTAAACCTTGAACTTCAACTTCAGGGTAAACTTCAAACGTAGCCGAAAACTCTAAATCTTTACCAGCTTCAAGTGCTTTTGGAGCAAATGTTGGTGCGCCAGCTGGGTTAATTTTTTCTGAAACAATTGCTTCATAGAAATTACGTTGCATTACTTCGCCAGCAACTTCTTGACGAACTGCTGGTCCAAAACGCTTGTTAATTACTGATGCTGGAACTTTACCAGCACGGAAGCCATCAATACGCTGCGTTTTTGACAGTTGTTGTAAGCGTTTTTTTACTTCATTCTCAACGTTCTCTGCAGGAACGGTGATGGTCAGACGGCGCTCAAGGCCTTGGGTCGTCTCAACAGAAACTTGCATGATTTACCTCAATCTTCAATTTTGGCGACTGTTCGCCTTCTTTACACACAAAGTCATCTTTAGGAGTCTTGATAAAATTTAAACCTTTGTGGCTTAAAAACATTCGTCGCTACCACCAGATACCATTGCTGCTCTGCCCTGCGGGCACTATATTAAAATAATAGACGCGGCATTATAACGTAATATTGATGATAGTCGAGTGTAGGAAACAATTTTTTGAAGCACAATTGTGTTATTAGTAATCAAGCGAATAAAAAACAGGCTAATTTAGCAGCTAATCAAAAGTATAAAGTTATAGTTTATAAGTTCTAAAATAGTTTATTAGTGAGTTTTTATTATTTATTTTCGAATATTAACAATCTCTGCTTAAACAAAGTGCTCGATAATACTGATTTTGAAGTGAGTAGTGCGTGTAATATCAAAACCATTTTCATTTATTATTGTTAATAAAGAAAATGGTCGGCGATGCAGGATTTGAACCTGCGACCCCTTGGACCCAAACCAAGTGCGCTACCAAACTGCGCTAATCGCCGATATATTTTTTATACTTAACTTTTGAATACTTAAACTTTGTATTTAAGACCATTTATAAGAAAATGGTCGGCGATGCAGGATTTGAACCTGCGACCCCTTGGACCCAAACCAAGTGCGCTACCAAACTGCGCTAATCGCCGATACTCTTTGTAAATTGGGGTGACTGATGGGGCTCGAACCCACGACAACCGGAATCACAATCCGGGGCTCTACCAACTGAGCTACAATCACCACGGTATTTACTTGTTTTCAAATGGTGCACCCAGAAGGATTCGAACCTTCGACCCACGCCTTAGAAGGGCGTTGCTCTATCCAGCTGAGCTATGGGCGCATCGAAAACTTCATAGTTTACCAATAAGCTAATTACGTAAGTACAATGGCTTTGTGCAAATGTACTATTGCATTAATACCCAAATAATATCCACTTAGCTTAATTACTTAAGAAAGTGGTCGGCGATGCAGGATTTGAACCTGCGACCCCTTGGACCCAAACCAAGTGCGCTACCAAACTGCGCTAATCGCCGATGCTTATAATTGTTAGCGAGTGACCTCGTTGACAACGGGGTGCATAATAGTGATTTGGCTGGGTTAGGTCAAACGTTTTTTTAAGAAAACAATTCAATTGCTCACTTTTAGTTCATAATAGCCAGAATAACCTAATAGCCGGCTGAAATTTAGACTATTTTGTATAATCAAATACGCTATTAGCTAAAAGCAACTTGGCGCTTTAGTGCTTTTCTGCGAAAATAGTAAACATATTAAAAATGGATTTAATAAAGTAAGTATTTCTTTATTACATTACCCCTATTTTTTGTATATCCATTTTAAGTATCTGTATCAAGTTAATTAACCCTAATTAAAGGTCACCCATGACGGCAAACATCATTGATGGTAAAGCAATAGCAAAACAAGTACGTAGCGCAGTTGCACAACGCGTTTCAGAGCGAGTAGCACAAAACCTTCGTGCGCCCGGTCTTGCAGTAGTGCTTGTAGGACTCGACCCTGCGAGTCAGGTTTATGTTGGCTCAAAACGTAAAGCCTGTGAAGAAGTTGGTTTTATCTCTAAATCTTTTGATTTACCAGCAAATACCACTGAGCAAACACTATTAGAGTTAATTGATGAATTAAACAACGATCAAGAAATAGACGGTATTTTAGTACAACTCCCTTTACCTGAAGGTCTTGATGTAGAAAAGATTCTTGAACGTATTACCCCGCATAAAGATGTAGATGGTTTTCATCCTTACAATATAGGCCGACTAGCCCAACGTATGCCAGCCCTTCGTCCTTGTACACCAAAAGGTATTATTACCTTACTTGACTCAACGGGTGTGCGTTATAAAGGATTGCATGCTGTGGTTGTAGGTGCATCCAATATTGTAGGGCGTCCTATGGCACTAGAGCTATTGTTAGCTGGTTGCACTACCACTGTTTGTCATAAGTTTACACAAGACTTAGAAACCCATGTTCGTCGGGCCGATTTATTAGTGGTTGCAGTTGGTAAACCTGAATTTATTCCTGGTGACTGGGTTAAAGAAGGTGCGATTGTTATTGATGTAGGTATTAACCGCTTAGATAGCGGTAAGTTAGTGGGTGATGTTGAATATAGTGTTGCTGAGCAAAAAGCTGACTTTATTACCCCTGTACCTGGTGGTGTAGGCCCTATGACAGTGGCAAGCTTGATTGAAAACACCCTCGAAGCGTGTGAAAAATATCATAGCTAAGCGCTAACAGAATCAAAAAAGGGTTGCCAAGTGGCAACCCTTTTTAATGCAACTAATAAAGTTAGTTATTATTTTTGAGATAAACCAATTACGCTTTACGCCAAGTGGTTTTACCGGCTGAATCTTCTAGTATTACGCCTAACGCACTAAGTGCATCGCGCGCTTCATCAGCAGCAGCCCAGTTTTTACTAGCACGCGCATCGTTACGCTTAACTATTAGCGCTTCAATTTGTGCTACTTCGTCATCGTCTTGCCCACCTTGTAAAAAGGCTTCTGGGTCCTGTTGAGCAACACCTAGCACTTCGCTTATGCTACCTAGTATAAATGCTAACTGCCCTGCTTGCTGGCTATCAATATCTTTTACGCGGTTTAGCTCTTTAGCTAGCTCAAACAACACAGGTAATGCTTCTGGTGTATTAAAGTCATCATCCATCGCCTTTCTAAACTTAATAACATACTCGTTGTCATCAAGCTCACACGCTACCGGTTCAACCCCACGAAGTGCTGTATAAATACGCTCAAGTGATGAGCGAGCTTGATCTAAATTTTCTTGCGAATAATTTAGCTGGCTGCGGTAATGGCCCGAGATTAAAAAGTAACGTACCGATTCTGCATCGTACTGTTTTAACACTTCACGCACAGTAAAAAAGTTATCTAACGATTTAGACATTTTTTCTTTATTTACTTGCACCATACCCGTGTGGATCCAAGTATTTACATACTTGCCATTATTTGCACAGCACGATTGTGCAATTTCGTTTTCGTGATGCGGAAACTGTAAGTCAGAACCCCCACCATGAATATCAAAATGCTCACCCAAATGCTTTGAGCTCATAGCAGAACATTCAATATGCCAACCTGGACGCCCTTCGCCCCATGGAGATGACCATGATGGCTCACCCGCTTTGGCTTTTTTCCACAATACAAAATCAAGCGGATCGTCTTTATCCTGAGCAACCTCAACACGCGATCCTGATTGCAGCATGGTTAAATCTTGCTGCGATAATGCGCCGTACTGCTCAAAGGTAGAAACATCAAACAATACATCACCATCGGCAGCAACATAAGCATGGCCTTTGGTAATTAAGCGCTCAACCATTTCAATAATTTCATCCATGTGCGCAGTTACTGTTGGTTCAACATCGGGGCGTAACATGTTTAAACTATCAAAATCTTCATGCATGGCTTTCGTCATGCGCACTGTTAAGTCGTTTATTGACTCGCCATTTTCGTTAGCGCGTTTAATTATTTTGTCATCAACATCGGTAATATTACGCACATACTTTAAATCATAACCAATATGGCGAAGGTAGCGAACAATCACATCGAAGCCAACAAAGGTACGCGCATGCCCAATATGACAGTAATCATAAATGGTGATACCACACACATACATGTCGATTTTGCCTTCGACCATTGGTTTAAATTGCTCTTTTTGTCGCGTTAGTGTGTTGTATATATTAACCATTTACTTTGAGTCCTTGACTATTAACTTGAACAGCTATGTTACCACTTGAAAAGCCCCTGCTCTAGCGCTTTATAACAAAGCAAACATCTACTTTGTTAATCTTAGCTAACTGAGATAAAATAGCGCGACTATTTAAACCAGATACAGGAAACCTCATGGTTGTTCTACACACTAATTTTGGTGACATCACCATTAAAATGTTTGATCAAGAAGCTCCAAACACAGTTAAAAACTTTTTAGAGTATGCAAATGCTGGCTTTTTCAACGGCACTATCTTTCATCGTGTAATCGATGGTTTTATGGTTCAAGGCGGTGGTTTTATCCCTGGTATGGATCAAAAAGAAGTAAATGATCCAATTAAAAATGAAGCTAACAATGGCCTATCAAATAAAGTAGGTACTTTAGCAATGGCACGTACGCCTGATCCTCATTCAGCTACAGCGCAATTTTTCATTAACGTTAACGACAACGATTTTTTAAACCACAGCAGCGAAACGTCGCAAGGCTGGGGTTACTGTGTATTTGCTGAAGTTGTTGAAGGCATGGACATAGTTAATAAAATTAAAGGCGTAGCGACAGGTAGCAACGGCTTTCACCAAGACGTACCACTTGAAGATGTAATTATCGAAAGCGTTACTGTTAACTAATAGCGTTTACTCACATTATGTGGGTATATAAGCGGGTATTAATATAAATTAAGTTTAAATATTTACTTAATTTATATAAGCCCGCTTTTATTTTATCTAAAAAGACTCATCTATGACTCGCAAAACTTATTTTATTGCCGATTTACATCTAAGTGAAAACCGCCCTGATATTAGCGCGGCATTTTTTAGCTTTTTAAATACGCACATACTTCATCAAGATGTAGATGCACTGTACATTTTAGGTGATTTTTTTGAAGTATGGGTTGGCGACGATTACATTACAACGCTGAGCGCTAATGTAGCAAAGCATTTAAAAGCAGTCAGTGATGGCGGTACACCGGTTTATTTTATTCATGGTAATCGCGACTTTATTATGCGCGACAAGTATGCCGCAATGGCAGGCATGACCTTACTTGATGAGCAAACCGTAATAGATTTATACGGTACACCAACGGTTATTTTACATGGCGATGAAATGTGTACTCAAGATATAGAGTACCAAAAGTTTCGTCGTAAAAGCCGCGGATGGTGGTGGCCAAAACTAATGTTGGCTATGCCACTATGGTATCGTAAAAAAATAGCCCGTAATGCACGTGAAAAAAGTAAACTTAGCCAAGCCAATAAACCCCTTGAAATACTCGATGTGATTGATGACGCCGTACTCGCTACTTTTGCTAAGCACCAGGTCACTAATATGATCCACGGTCATACTCATCGCCCTAATGTGCATACTTACACAGTAAACCAAGAAACTTTAACGCGTACGGTTTTAGGTGACTGGTACACCCAAGGCTCATATTTAGTGGTTACACCACAGGCTCAAAAGTTAATTAGCACTCCTTTTAAGGCGTAAAATGAGTGCTACAAAAGGTTAGTTTTTTAATGCAGGAATACCGCTATGAAATTTAAAGTCGGTATCGGGCGTTGCAATGAGCTCACGTTCTTTTTCTGCAAAAAACTGCACTCGCTCGGTAATATCAAAGTCGGCAATTTCTTGCGCCAGCGTTAAATAATCTTGATAATGTCGCGCTTCAGAGCGCAATAGCGATATATAAAAGTCACCTAAACGTTTATCTACATGCGGAGCAAGCTTAGCAAAACGCTCACACGATCGCGCCTCAATGTAAGCACCCACTATAAGCTTATCGACCAGAGCATCTGGCTCAAAGGTTTTCACATTGCGCAGCATACCTTTAGCATAACGACATGGGGTAATACTTCTATATTCAACACCGTACTCGTCCATAATTTCTAATACTTGATAAAAATGATGCAACTCTTCTTTTATTAGCATCACCATTTTATCGATTAACTCTTGCCCATACGGCGAGTTAGATTTAGGAATAATAGCCTTGGTAAGCTTGTTTTTAGCCGCTAAGTCACGCCAATTGCCTTCACGTTTATAAATTAATGTTTCAAACGGTTTTAGCCACTCAAGCAGAGCGTCGCTACTTTCTTTATCCACCGCATACTTACGAATTAAAAACATCGCTGATTGCGCTGCTTTTAATTCACATATCAAATGGTCGATTAATATAATCGATAAATTTTCTTTTTTTATCGCTTCATCAACCCACTGCTGTGGGGTTTCGCATTTTAAAAAACTTAAAATTGGCGCTAATAATTGTTGCGTAGACACTTTTTGCATATCTCAGTATAACTTTAAACTTAATAACGATTTTACCATGAAACCTTTTTAAAAGATCACCACGACCTACTTTTACATGGGTATCATTTATAATTACAAAATGTTAATACAATGTTGCCTTGACTTTGTATTGCAAGTGAACCATAACTGTATAGTGACTGTATAAAAATAAAACAGTAAAAAACTAATAAGTTACTTTTATGGAGTAAACACTATGATACTAAACCACCTATGGGGGCTTTACGCTCACCCACTTGAAGAATGGCAAACAATTGATAACCGCCATGAAAGCCTAACTTATAGCCTCTCGCATATTGTGCTGATAGCGCTATTTCCCTCGGTTATGGGGTACTATTCATCGGTATATTTAGGATGGAGCATAGGTACAGGAAACCCCGTATTTTTAACCCATGACAGTGCACTACTTATTGCAATTGCAATGTATGTGGCGCTAATTGCGGGTATATTTGCTTTGGCTTATTTAGCCCACTGGATGGGAGTAACCTTTGGTGCTCAGCCCACTTTCACTCAAGCTCTCGAACTAGCAGCTTATACTGCAACCCCGGTATTTATGTCGGCACTAGCTGCTTTTTTACCGCACTTATGGTTTGTGGTGTGCGTAGGCATGGTTGCTTTGGCTTACTCGGTTTATTTACTTTATACCGGTGTGCCAATATTAATGCATATACCAGAAGAACGAGGCTTTATTTACGCAAGCTCTGTAGTAACTTGTGGCTTAATTTTACTGGTTATTATTTTAGCTGTTACCGCTATGCTATGGACTAATGGAATAGTGAGCCCCATGTTTACATAAGCATTACACCGCGTTGGAGTAAAAGTATTTGTGCTTTTTTGCACAAAAAAAAGGAGCTAATTAGCTCCTTTTTTATTTAAATATTTTTAACGATTAGTCTGATTCGTTTTCATCTTGATTATGAATTTCTAACCCTGAAGACATCGCATTTTCGCGAGTACTTTTTGCAGAGTCATTACGCATTTTATCAATACGATTTAAGTAGTCTTGATCAATATCGCCAGTTATATATTGGCCATCGAATACTGATGTTTCAAATTTAGTGATTTCAGGGTTTTCTTTGCCAACCGCTGCAATCAAATCTTTTAATGACTGAAAAATCAAACCGTCAGAACCAATACTTGCATTAATATCTTCCACTTCACGGCCATGAGCAATCAGCTCGGCTGCAGATGGCATATCAATACCGTACACATTAGGAAAACGTATTTCAGGAGCGGCTGATGCAAAATAAACGTTTTTAGCACCCGACTCTCTAGCCATTTCAACTATTTGCGCTGAGGTAGTACCACGCACAATTGAGTCATCAACCAGTAATACGTTTTTACCTTTAAACTCACGATCTATGGCATTTAACTTTTGACGCACCGATTTTTTACGTAACTCTTGGCCTGGCATAATAAATGTGCGGCCAATGTAACGGTTTTTAACAAAACCTTGGCGGTAAGGTAAATCAAGAACACGGGCTATTTCGAGCGCAATATCACACGATGTTTCAGGAATAGGAATAACCACATCAATGTCTTTATCAGCCCACTCACGTGCTATTTTTTCACCCAATTTAGTTCCCATATTTACCCGTGCTGCATAAACAGACATACGGTCAATGGTTGAATCGGGGCGAGCAAAATAAACAAACTCAAAAATACATGGTGAATAAGATACTTTATCTGCACAGCTTAACGAGTGAAATTCACCGTTTTCGGTTACATAAATAGCTTCACCTGGTGCTACATCACGAATAAATTCAAAACCATCTTGTTTTAGTGCAACACTTTCTGAAGCAAACATGTATTCGGTGCCTTTTGCGCTTTCGCGTTTACCAAATACCAATGGACGAATACCGTTAGGGTCACGAAACGCCACCACACCGTGGCCAATAATCATCGCGATAGCAGCATAGCCGCCATTCACTTTGTTATTTACTTCGGTAATAGCGGTAAAAATATCTTCTGCGCCAAGCTGTAGCTTGTTTGATTTACTTAACTCATGCGCAAGAATATTAAGCAATATTTCTGAGTCAGAGGTGGTGTTTACATGGCGTCGTGCTTCTGAAAACAATTGCTCTTTTAACTCTTCTGCATTCGTTAGGTTGCCATTATGTGCTAATGCAATACCAAAAGGAGAGTTTACATAAAATGGCTGCGCTTCTGATGAGCTTGACGAGCCTGCTGTTGGGTAACGAACATGGCCTATGCCAATTGTTCCCTGCAATCGTTTCATATGGCGAGTGTGAAATACATCTCTCACTAAACCATTTGCTTTGCGTAAGCTAAACGTATTGTTGTCAATGGTAATAATACCCGCGGCGTCTTGGCCGCGGTGCTGCAAAACAGTTAAGCCATCATAAATCGCCTGATTAACTGGCGATGTTCCGACTATTCCAACGATACCACACATGTAATTTATCCTCGCCGATTAACGGTTTACTGAATTTAAAAAGCTTGAGTTGTTTTCAAGGTATGAAAAAAACCATTCAACAACAAAGCCAAATTCCGGAATCAAAATAGAGTTGCCCCACCAATGCGTATTAGGCGCACCTGTAAAAGCATCAAGAAAGAAGAGTAACGCGCTCACGACCAACACGCCTCGAAGAGCACCAAACACTATGCCAAAAACACGGTCGGTGCCTGATAAACCAGTACGCTGTACTAATTCACCTAAAATGTAGTTTAGTAAACCGCCCAACAATAGCGTCACAAAGAATAATATGGCTATGGCCGCTGCATTTCTTAAAAGGGGTTCAGAAATGGTAGTTAGGAAGGAAGCTAAATATTGATAGAACAAGCTAGAGATGATAAAAGCGCCAGCCCATACAGCTAATGACATAGCTTCTTTAACAAAGCCGCGTATTAAACCGATGACGGTAGATAGTGCAATAATGCCAAGAATGGCGTAATCAACCCAGATCATAAGAACCAATTAGTCGCTAATTTGGGGCGCATTCTATACCTAAACATCGTTAATATGCAAGTTTAAGCGGGAGATAACTGGTTGCCCAAAACAGTAAATTTTAACCTTAATTAAAATAGTTTTGACCAACATATGAGAAGTGTAATACGACTAATAAAAACACCTAACCTTGCACACAAGGCTAGGTGCAATACGTTACTTGGTTACTTCAAATTGCGTTATTTTACCATTGAGCTTAGTTAGCTCTTTAAGTGCTGGTAATTGCTTTTGTAACTCATTTTTATTAAGCGATGGGCCAACAAATACTTTAGTTAATGTACCGTTTGGCGTTTTTACTGGCTTAGTAAAGGTTTTGAACCCTTTAGCTTGCAGCTTTGCTTGCAGCGCTTTTACGTTTGCGGCATGAGAAAAACTACCTAATTGAATGACATAAGCCATGCTGGTTAGGTTCTCATTGTTTTGGCGTGGCTTGATTGATTGTACCGGCGCAGCTGCTTGTGGTTGAGCTTTAGGCGCTATTACCGCCTCTACCACTTTAGCTTCTGATGTATAGTCACTTTGAGCAATATTAGCTTGTTGTTCAAAAGCGATATCATCTGCTTGAATGTCTTCTATCTCATCTTGTTGCAACGAGTCTGCCCCGGCTACGTTTTCATCAATTTCTTGCTGCAGATCGATTGTTTTGAACTCAGAGCGTTCTGGAATCGCTTTAAAGCCTTCTTTATAGTGCACTTTTTCACCATCAAGTATGTTAGGTATAAACACAATTGCTGCTATTACCACGATACTTGTTCCGACTAAGCGATTTATAAAACTTGAGTTCACCGATATTCTCTCTATTTTTTAAAGTAATCAATAGCGCCAGCAACGGTAAAAAATGAACCAAAAACAATCAAAACTGTGTCGTTTTGTTGTGTTGGCAAAATTACATCGAGTGCTGCTGCTACGCTATTATAACTATGCTTAATATCATTATGCGGTATGCTTTGTAGCGCATTTTGTAAGTTGCTAGCGCTATCACCACGAGGGCCATTTAAACTCGCTAACGACCATTGATCAACTAAATGGCTTACTTCTTTAAGCACACCTGCTTTATCTTTATCAGCAAGCATAGCGACTAATGCATGAATTTTAAAGCCTTTATCTTTGTAGCTTAGTAATTTACTTGCTAAATATCGAGCTGATTCAGGATTATGCGCTACATCGGTATATACCAAGGGTTGGTCGCTTAACTGCTCAAAACGCCCTTCCACAACCAGGTTTGCTAAACAGGCTTTGATCACCGACTCACTCGGGAGTAAATTTAACACACTTAGCGTGGTTAACGCTGTTGCTGCATTTTGACTAGGAATTGCTGGTTTAGCTAATTCAAGGTTGTACTGTTGATATTGCCAGCTAAAGGTATCTGCGTGTTCTTTAAATATAAAGTCACTCCCTGATAAAACCATCTTGGCATTTATTTCATCGCCATAATCAGTCATGGTATGGGGAATATTTAAATCGCCAATAATAGCCGGCGTATTTTCACGAAAAATACCCGCTTTGTCATAAGCAACGAGTTCGCGCGTATCACCTAAGTATTCTTTGTGATCTAAATCGATAGTGGTAATAACACTCGCAAAAGGCGTAACAATATTAGTGGCGTCATAACGCCCGCCTAAACCTACCTCTAAGAGTACGTAGTCAACCTCACAGCGCTTAAAAATTGCCAGCGCAGCCAAGGTGCCATATTCAAAATAAGTGAGCGCGGTATCTTTGCGCCCTTGTTCTAGTAAATGAAAGGCATCAACATGATACTGGTCGCTAAGCTCTTGCCCATTTACCCGTACACGTTCGTTATAGTGCGTTAAATGTGGTGAAGCATACGTACCTACGCTAAGGCCTTGCGCTAAAAGTAACGACTCTAGGCAGCGTGCTGTGGTGCCTTTACCATTGGTACCGGCAATCAAAATAATTTTACTTGAGGTGTTTAATAGCCCAATGTTATTAGCAACACTGGCAACGCGTTCTAGCCCCATTGCAATATTTGCAGGGTGAACACTTTCTAAATAAAAAAGCCAATCATCAAGGCTTGATGATTGGCTAGGAATTGTTTTTGTCATAGCGTTAGATCAATAAAGCTTAAATTTACGCTACTCTATGCTCTTGCTCAGTAGAAGGCAAGTTCATAAACTTAGCCAAAATGCGTGCCAATGTATCGCGCATTTCACGACGGTCAATAATCATGTCTATTGCACCGTGTTCAAGCAAGAATTCACTACGCTGAAAACCTTCAGGGAGTGTTTCACGCACTGTCTGCTCAATAACACGCGGCCCTGCAAAACCAATTAATGCTTTTGGCTCGCCTACGTTAATGTCGCCCAACATAGCAAGCGATGCAGAAACACCGCCCATTGTTGGATCAGTCATAACTGAAATAAATGGTAAGCCTTTTTCTGTCATTTTAGCAAGCGCGGCACTGGTTTTAGCCATTTGCATTAATGAAATAAGTGCTTCTTGCATACGTGCGCCGCCAGAAGCCGAAAAACAAATAAGTGGCATATTATGCTCTAAGCATTGATCAACAGCGTCAACAAAACGTGCACCTACTACCGATGCCATTGAACCGCCCATAAATGAGAATTCAAATGCTACAGCAGCTACAGGAATACCTTTTAAATGTCCCTTCATTGCCACAAGCGCGTCTTTTTCACCACTTGATTTTTGCGCCGCTGTAATACGGTCAGAGTATTTTTTTGAGTCTCTAAATTTAAGCACATCTTTAGGTTCGTGCTGTGTACCAAGTTCTACACGGTCACCTTCATCTAAAAAATACTCAAGGCGCTTACGCCCACTAATACGCATATGATGATCGCACTTAGGACATACATTCAATGCTTTTTCTAATTCGGCTTTATACAAAATAGAATCACACGATGTACACTTAGCCCAAACACCTTCTGGAATTTCTTTACGACCTGATGCTTTTGTCGTTTTAGGTAAGATTTTTTCTAGCCAACTCATTTGCAACTCTCTTAATGCTGTTCTGTGTCGCGAGCTTGCATGCTTATCATGCAAACAAATTTTCTCAATTAAAACATGAATTACACTAACACGGTATCAAAAACTGGTCTTAGTAGTTGCCAGCGCTTAGATTAAACAGTTAAAAACCACCTAATTAAATACTAATATCTGGTAAAAACAAAGGTCCTAATGGCGTTTTAGGTATGTTAAATTGTTCAGGATAATCAACATCTACCAGGTATAAACCGGCAGCTTTAGCGGTTGCACTTGCCTTTGCTCGCTCTTTTAAATCTAGCAATTCTTTTAGCCAAACAGGTTGTTGTTTATGTAAGCCTATATCCATTAAACAACCCGTTATATTACGTACCATATGATGTAAAAAAGCATTGGCTTTAATATCTATAATAACGTAAGTGCCTTGGCGCTGTACCGATAAATGCTGAATTGTTCTAATAGCAGTATTTGCTTGGCAGTGAATAGCGCGGAACGACGTAAAGTCGTATTTACCTATTAAATACTGACACGCTTCTTGCATTTTAGTTTCATCAAGCGTGTGATGAAAGTGCGTAACACCTTCGTTTAATACCGCACCACGAAGTGGGTTATTATAAATAACATAACGATAACGGCGTGCTGTAGCACTAAAACGAGCATGAAAATCATCAGCCACTGGCTGAGCAAAACGAATAGCAATATCTTTTGGCAACAATGTATTCATGCCTAAAGTAAATGCCACCATATCGCGTGGTGCATCTGTATCAAAGTGCACAACTTGCCCGGTACCATGCACACCGGCATCGGTACGCCCTGCGCATACAATTGCAACCGGATGATTACAAATACGCGATAACGCTGTTTCTACTTCTTGTTGTACGCTGTTTACGTGTGATTGTCGTTGCCAACCACTATAGCGTGCGCCGTTGTATTCAACTCCAAGTGCTACTCGCATAATTACTGCTTTACCTACTGTGCTAATGAACGGGGCATTTTATGCTATCTAGCGATGCAATAAAAGCAGCTGCGCTATAATCAAACCTATCCCGATTAAAAAAGCCCGTAATTAGTAAAATTACGGGCTTTAAATTTATGCTCTTTATTTTATTTAAGTTTAGCTTTTAAGCTAAGCGCTTCTTGTTGAACTTCTTCAGGGCCTTTATTAATAACGTCTTCGATAACCTTAAGCGCTGAGTCAAAATCATCTATTTCAATATAAGCGCGGGCTAAGTCTAATTTAGCAGAATAACCGCCACTTTCAGCATCAACATCTGTTGGGTTATCGCCGGCCAGTAATGAGTCAAAATCACCTAGCCCTACGTCCATATTCACATCATCGTAAGGTTCGTGCTCTGTATCTGCGTCGTCACTTTGCTCTAATAACGCATCAATATCTACAAACTCATCTTTGCTAGTTTGCTCAATAGTATTGCTGTTAACTGTTGGCTGTGGCGCTAAAGCTGATTCATCAGTATCTATTTCATCACTGAGTAAGTTATTAAAATCAACGTCAAACTCACTACTGTCTGCAATATCCAGCTCATCAGCATCGGCTAATTCATTTAGTAATGCATCAAAGTCGGTCTGAGTTAAATCGGCCATAAACTCGTCATCAAGCTCATCATCCGATGCAACTTCACCGTTATGCGGTAACTCTGTTGGCATTAATGCCGCTTCACGGTCTACATTTGTTTGCTCATCAATTAACTTCTCATCTAACTCTTCATTTAATTGCTCAATTTGAATATCGTCTACTTCGTTAAGCAAATCATCACTAACGTCATCATTTAATTGCTGCTCAGACGAATTACTTGTATCAACCTCTGGTGATGAGGTTATTGCTAATAATTCATCTTCATTTTGTTGTTCACTATCGAGCTCTGAAAAATCATTTTCAATTAATAGTTCATCGTCAAAGTCATCATTTAAACTATCTAAATTACCACCGGCTAGTAGCGAGTTTGCAAGATCTTGTTCAGCTTGACTCGAGGCCATACCTTTAGCATCACCATCTAGGTTATCACCTTGCAGCTCTTGCGGAGTAAACGCTTGCTGTTCATCTGCTGTTAGTATTGCATCGTCATTCAGATCTAGCTCAGGGTATTCGTCTACATCAAGCTCTTCGCTTGGCGCTGCTACATCAGGCACTGACTCATCTGCTAATAATTCAGATTCATCATTTTCAATACCTAGAGGGTCGTCACCTAATTCGGCTTCTGTTACATCATTAAAATCATCAACCGACCACTGAGGGGGTTCTACATACTCTTCATCATCGGATGCTTGTTGTAGCTCATTTAAAAGCTCATCAACACTTTTTAAATTATCGTCATTATATT
Organism: Pseudoalteromonas sp. SG44-5; assembly: GCF_014164175.1. Classification (NCBI taxonomy): domain Bacteria; kingdom Pseudomonadati; phylum Pseudomonadota; class Gammaproteobacteria; order Alteromonadales; family Pseudoalteromonadaceae; genus Pseudoalteromonas; species Pseudoalteromonas sp. SG44-5. The sequence goes on from NZ_JACJES010000011.1 coordinate 23,660, forward strand.
CTTCAAGCGCATCTTCAGGATCGAGTAACGTCTGCGATGTATCTGAGTAATCCTCTATAATTGAGTCGCCAAAATCGTCTTGCTCTTCTACTGCAAGCTCTGGTTCTGACTCAAGTGCTGACTCTGTATTTTCACTTAATGAAGAGTCAACAGATTCAGCGTCGTCACTATTTAACTCTTGCTGCGCTTTTTCTAAATCCTCTACTGATTCAGCAAGGGCTGTATCTATTTGTGCATCATGTTCATCAAGGTCGTCGTCTAAGTTATCAATTAAACTGTCGATATCGTCAATATCATCTAAGTCAAAGTCATCAGTTTCTTCTACTAACTCAGCTGTATTTTTTTGCTCTTCAAGCGGTGCTTCAGGCTGTTCTTCATCATCCTGCTCACTTACTTCATCGATTAAGCTGTCGATATCGTCAATTTCATCTAAGTCAAAGTCATCGGCTTCTTCTACTAACTCAGCTGTATTATTTTGCTCTTCAAGCGCTGTTTCTGGCTGCTCTTCCTCGCTTTGCTCACTAACTTCGTCGATTAAGCTGTCGATGTCGTCAATATCATCTAAGTCAAAGTCATCAGCTTCTTCTACTAACTCAGCTGTATTACTTTGCTCTTCAAGCGGTGTTTCTGGCTGCTCTTCATCGCTTTGTTCGCTAACTTCGTCGATTAAGCTGTCGATGTCGTCAATATCAACACCATCATTTTCTTCAACTAATTGTGTCGTGCTGCTTTGTTCTTCAAGCAGATCATCATCCTGCTTGTTTGCTTCATCGATTAAGCTATCGATGTCATCTAAATCAAAGTCGTCATTCTCTTCTACGAGCTCTGTAGCGCTGCTTTGCTCTTCCAGCAGATCATCGCCCTGCTCGTTTGCTTCATCGATTAAGCTATCGATATCATCTAAATCAAAGTCGTCGTTTTCTTCTACGAGCTCTGTAGCGCTGCTTTGTTCTTCAAGCAGATCATCGCCCTGAACGTTTGCTTCGCCAATTAAGCTGTCGATATCATCTAAATCAAAGTCGTCATTTTCTTCAACTAGCTCTGTAGCGCTGTTTTGCTCTTCCAGCAGATCATCGCCCTGTTCGCTTGCTTCATCGATTAAGCTGTCGATATCGTCTAAATCAAAGTCGTCGCTTTCTTCAACTAGCTCTGTAGCGCTGCTTTGCTTTTCAGGCAGAGCATCGTCCTGCTCACTTACTTCATCGATTAAGCTGTCGATATCATCTAAGTCAAAGTCGTCGTTTTCCTCTACCAACTCTTCTGTATTGCTTGGTATTGATGATTGCTCTGATTCTAATAAATCATCAATATCAAAATCGTCATCTTCACTTGCCAACTCTTCACTAAAGGCAGATATTTCATCGTGAGAATCCCCACTCTCTGGTGCTACTTTGTCGCTATCACTCGATTCAATTTCTGGTAAGCTATCGTCTTCATCAAATAAGCTATCTAAATCATCAGCACTTAAAATATCATCACTGTTTTGTGATGTGTTTAAGTCTAAATCAATAGTGTCCTCTACAGGCTCATCAAAGCCTTGCTGCATAAAAATATCGAGTTCATCATCGTCTTGGCCGTCTTCATCATCAAAAATGATGTCATCGCTCAGTAAGCTTTCTAACTCATCTTGATCTAATAAATTGCTATCGTCTAATGAGTCGTCAAACGCTACATCGTCATCTAACAGCGCGTCATCCGAAATACCGTCATCTAATTGAACACTTAAATCATCCAACGGATCAGGAATAATAGGATCGTCGTGGCTAGCTGCACTTACAACATCATCGCTGTCATCACTGCTATAAACGGGAGTTTGCGGTAAAAATTCTTCATCTTCTTGGTTATTTTGCTCGGTGTTATTTGCGCGTTTACGTAACAACATTACAACGGCAAAAATAATTAATAATGCAGGTATAGTCATTAACAAAATTAAAACCAGCGGATTAGATAGCAAGGCTCCTAAGTCAAATTCGGCATCTTGTTTGGCGTCTTTGATTTTTTGTTGCGCTATTATTTCATTTTGTTTAACTATTAATTCTTTAAGTTGCAGCTGTATTTCGCTGTCTTGGCCTAGTTGCTCGCGTAAGTTTTTTAGCTCTTGTGAAATTCCTGTGAGTTGTTTTTTAAGCTTGTTATTCTCTACTAATATTTCTTCAACATTGTTTACCGAACTTTTAAATTGCTGTTGCAGCTCAACTAATCTATTACTTTGATCCGTTTTTATGTCATTTAATTCTTTTTGTAATTCTTTTTTAGCTTCGTCTACGTCAACTTTACGCGCTTGCGTTACTTTGGTTTGAGCTGTATTAATTTCGCTTTGCGTTAGCGTGCCGTTTTTCTTTTTTTCCCATAACTTGTCGTCTTGTTCAGAGCGCTGTCTTGCTAGCTCAGAGCTAACACTTTTAATTTCAGCTAAGGTGGGTATGTTTAAATAGGCACCACTTTGCATGTGGTTAAGGTTTTGTTCTAAAAATGAATTTGGATTTTTGTTATACAAGGCCTGCATAACTTGATAAATGCTTACAGAGTTATCAGGACGAACTTTAACAGCAATACGCCAGAGTGTATCGGTCGGTTTTATTGGCCCTATTGCTCGTCCTTGCACACCATAGTCAACGCCTTTAGGCCCCTTTAGTTGGGTACTGTCTTGAGAGTAAACAGAAGTGACTATCAATGCAGACGCCAATATAATAAGTGAAGCTAAACCGCGCATGCTGATCCTTTAATGTTTAAATGTTAACGTAGCGCCACAAAGTGGGCGCATAAACATTGATTATTCTTGCCGTTATCAACCAAATGGCTGACTCACATTTTTTATTACAATCTATTTTTATTGCAAGCTCTATTCCAGTTACAAACTATAAACCAGTTAGCCACTAATATCCATCGCAACACTTTGAAAATAAATACCTTAAATTTATAATTAAAAGTATTTAAATCTGTTATATCAACATCTTTATACGCTTTTAAATTATATGCGGCAATTAATTGACAGCCATATAAACAAAAAGCGGCAAACAAATAATGTTTACCGCTTTTTTTGCTTTAAAGCTATAAGTAATTACATGTAGTTAGCAATAAGCTCTTCTGCAATTTGTATGCTATTTGTTGCTGCACCTTTGCGGGTATTATCGCTTACAACCCACATATTTAAACCATGTGGATGTGAAATATCGGCGCGTAAACGACCAATGTAAACTGTGTCATTACCGCTGGCATCAGATACCGCTGTTGGGTAATCGCCCGCATCATCAATAAGCTCAACACCTGGCGCGTCGTTTAATAACTGTTTTACGTGTTCAAGGTCATATGGCATACGTGTTTCTATATTGATTGACTCTGAATGACCAAAAAACACCGGTACTCTTACACACGTTGGGTTTACTGCAATGGTAGTATCGCCTAATATTTTATGCGTTTCGTTAACCATTTTCATTTCTTCACGGGTGTAGCCGTTATCTTCAAATGCATCTATTTGTGGGATCACGTTAAACGCAATTTGCTTAGGAAATATATCGCTGTCAACTGGACGGGCATTCATTAAGTTAGCGGTTTGCTTTGCTAACTCATCAACCGCTTTTTTACCTGCGCCCGACACTGCTTGATATGTTGATACATTAATACGGTCAATTCCGTAAGCATCGTATATTGGTTTTAGTGCCAACATCATCTGAATAGTTGAACAGTTAGGGTTGGCAATTATGTTACGGTTTCTAAAATCGGCTAAGCTTGCTGCGTTAACTTCTGGTACGATTAGAGGGACTTCAAAATCATTTCTAAAAAATGATGTATTGTCGATTACTACACAACCAGCATCTGCAGCAATTGGCGCGTACTGCTCTGACACACTACCACCAGCAGAGAAGAAGCCTATGTGCGCTTGGCTAAAGTCAAAGCCTTCAACATCTAGTACTTCAATGGTCTCACCACAAAACTTAATGTCTTCGCCTGCGCTGCGGCTGCTAGCAAGTAAAAAAAGTTGATCCACTGGAAATTTACGATCTGCTAATGTTTCAATGATTTGACGACCAACTAAACCTGTAGCACCAAGTACCACAACGTTATATTTTTGCGACATATTTATTCCTCTTTAAGCGATATTAAAACAACATCGCTAGTTAAATTAGTTTGCAACAGTAAACCCAAGCTGGGCTAAAGCGGCTAGCTGCGAGCTATCACCTTGTATTGTTAAAGTGCTAAATTCTCGTCTTACAGGGTAGTTTTTACGTAAACTATCAAAACCGTTATTCGCTAAATCACGCAGTAAAATACCGTCATCACGGCGTACGTCGTAAATTAAATGCACCAAACGCGCAATATCAGCTTCATTAAAACTTTGTCCTAATGTAGCTTGCGTAATTGCAGGCACGGGTAAAAACTCGTCGAGCGACTTTGTTGCTTCTATCCCTTTTAGTTCACAAAACTTTTGATACAACATTTGTGTACCACGGGCTTTCCCTTCAAGGGTGTGCCCTGCAATGTGAACGCTTGCATAGCGCACATGCTCTAGTAGCTCAGTTAAAATAGTGGGTTCGTTTTCCCATACATCAAGCACTAAATCTAAATCGGCACCCGCTTGCATCACTTCTAATAATGCTTGATTGTCAATCACATCACCACGGCTTGCATTAATTAACGTAAGCCCGGGTTTGAGCGCTTTTAATCTGGCTTTATCCATCATATGTAGCGTTTTATGCTCGCCACTTTTTATAAGCGGAACATGAAAAGTTACAATATCTGACTGCGCAAGTAATTGATCAAGTGCTACGTGCTCGTTTAATAAGCCTTGCGCATGTTTTATTGGATCACATAAAAGTACAGTTAAATTCAGCGCTTGTAATTTTTGCGCCAAACAACTGCCAATACTGCCTACGCCAACTATACCTATTGTTTGATTATTAAGTGGGCGGGCGTTTTCTTGGCTTAAGGCATATAAACTGCTTATTACATACTCGGCTACCGCAATTGCGTTGCAGCCTGGCGCGCTACTAAAGGCAATATTTTTATCATTTAATAATTGCGTATCAATATGATCAACACCAATTGTTGCGGTGCCAACAAAGCTTAGTTTGTTAGCGTGTGCTAAAAGCTCATTATTAACCTGAGTGACTGAGCGAGTAAGCAGCACATCTACGTCTATTAGTTGATCGGCTGTTAATTGTCGCCCATCAAAACGCTCAACTTCACCAATGTCTGCAAAGTACTGCTCAACTAAAGGCATATTCTGATCGGCAAGAATTTTCATACAGAGTCCGTTTGGCAATTAAGGGTCGCTATTGTAACGAACAACCTAGGCTTTGCACAAACTAAAAAGCCGAGCAATGCTCGGCTTAGGGTATTTAGTAAGAAACTAATTAACCTTTATATTTACTCATAACTAACGTGGCATTTGTACCACCAAAGCCAAAGCTGTTCGACATTACAGTATTTAACTCAACATCACGACGCTCAGTAACAATATCAAGGCCTGCAGCTTGCTCGTCTAATTCATCAATATTAATTGATGGTGCAACAAAGCCATGCTCTAGCATTAATAAAGAGAAAATAGCCTCGTGAACACCCGCCGCACCTAGGGCATGGCCTGTCATTGCTTTAGTTGCGCTGATCATTGGTGAATTACCACCAAATACGTCTTGAATAGCGCCAAGCTCTTTAACATCGCCCACTGGAGTAGATGTGCCATGCGTATTTAAATAATCAATACTTTCTACGTCTTGCATAGCTTGGCGCATACAGCGTGCAGCACCTTCGCCTGAAGGAGCAACCATGTCGTAACCATCAGACGTTGCACCATAGCCAACAATTTCTGCGTAAATATGTGCGCCACGAGCAAGAGCATGTTCAAGCTCTTCAACCACAACAATACCGCCACCACCAGATATAACAAAACCATCGCGGTTTGCATCGTACGTACGCGATGCTTTTTCTGGTGTTTCGTTGTACTTAGTAGAAAGTGCGCCCATAGCGTCAAATTCCATTGCTAAAGTCCAGTGCAGCTCTTCACCACCACCAGCAAAAACAACATCTTGCTTGCCAAGTTGAATTTGTTCTACTGCATTACCAATACAGTGCGCTGATGTAGCACATGCAGAACTAATAGAGTAGTTAACACCTTTAATTTTAAACGGTGTTGCTAAACATGCAGACGTGGTGCTTGCCATAGTACGTGGCACCATATAAGGACCTACACGCTTTACGCCTTTTTCGCGTAAAATATCAGCCGCTTCTACTTGCCATTTAGATGAACCACCACCAGAACCAACTATAATACCCGTACGCTCGTTTGACACTTGCTCGTCAGATAAACCTGAGTCTGCAATCGCTTGCGTCATTGAAATATAAGAATAGGCAGCAGCATCACCCATAAAACGCATTGCTTTGCGGTCAACATGTTCTTTAACGTCAATATCAATTTTGCCCGACACGTTGCTACGTAGCTTGTAATCGGCAAATTCTTGGTTAAACGCAATGCCACTACGGCCTGTTTTTAACGATTCTAATACTTCTTCTTTGTTGTTACCAATACTTGATACAACACCGATACCTGTAATTACGGCTCTTCTCATGGGTAATTCCCTTAGCTTAATACTTAATTGCGTTCTATTTTACGCGAATTTAATCATCTAAGTGGTCAGCTTTCTAGCGTACACTTGTACTCTGAACTGCTAGCTTATAAATAACGCCAGACTATTTCAAAGAAAACACGTAAAATAATTAAAAAATTTCATCTCTAAAATTAAATGGGTCATGATAAAAAACGCCAACATTCACTTTAACCACCAAGGCACACCTGTTGCCAATGACTTCGATGATATTTATTATTCTGACGATAATGGCTTAGCTGAATCTTATTATGTGTTTTATCAGCAAAACAATATAGATACACGGTTACAAAGCCATGACCAAGCACATTTCGTTATAGCCGAAACCGGTTTTGGTACTGGCCTTAACTTTTTAAATACATGCCAGCACTTTACTGACCACCTTGCACGCCAACAAGTTCAAAAGCAACTAAACTATGGTGTAAAGCGACTACACTTTATTGCCTTTGAAAAACACCCATTAAGTGTAAGCGACTTAAGCAAAATATTAACAGCATGGCCTGAACTTAATTTATTAAGTGAGCAACTTATCAGCCAGTATCCCATTAATTTAGCAGGCTGCCATCGACTTGAATTTAATAATGGGACAATCGTGCTCGATTTATATTTTGGTGATGCACTGGAATCGATTAAAACAATGAGCTATCCGCGCTCAGGTATAGTAGATGCTTGGTTTTTAGATGGTTTTGCACCGAGTAAAAACCCTGACATGTGGCAGCAAAGCCTGTTTAATGCCATGGTTAACATTTCAAAAGTAGGAGCCACCCTTGCTACCTTTACCGCTGCCGGCTTTGTTCGTCGTGGGTTAAGTGATGCAGGCTTTACCATGCAAAAAGTTAAAGGATTTGCGCACAAACGTAGCATGCTAATTGGCACATTAAAACACACTAACGATACGCAATCGGCGCCAAGTTATTTTAATCACGATGTAAGCCCGCTTAGTAATGTGGCGGTAATTGGTGGTGGTATTGCCAGCAGCTGTATTTTATACAGCCTAGCTAAGCGAGGTATTAGCAGCCAATTATTTTGCCAAGATGCTGCACCCGCTATGGGGGCATCGCACAACGTGCAAGGGGCGGTATACCCTCATTTACAAGCAAAAAACTCCCCACACAGCGAGCTATTTGCGCATAGCTTTTTATATGCCAAACGGCTTTATAAACAGTTACTCAATGATGGCTTTAGTTTTGATCATAGCTGGTGCGGTGTATTGCAGCATGCAGTAAAACAGCCACTCGTTGATCGCCATGAAAATTTAGCCCAGCAGCAATTATGGCCACAAACATTAATGCGTAACGTAACCGCAGAGCAAGGAGATACTATAGCCGGAGTTACTACTGGTTATTCTGGCGTATATTTTGAACAAGGTGGCTGGGTAAACCCACCACAACTAGTTAATGCTATGTTGAGCGCCGCCCATTGTTTATCGCCTTATAAAAGTACTTTTAACTGCCATATAGAACAATTAAAAAAAACCAGCAACGGCTGGCTACTTTTTAGTAACGGCAAACAGTTTGGCCCCTTTAGCGATGTAATTATATGTGCAGGTGAGCACAGCGATGCATTTGCACAAACTAAAGCACTACCAATCGTAGGTGTACGCGGGCAAGTATCGCATGTGCAGGCAAGTGAGCAGTCAACTAAACTAAAAACGGTGCTGTGCCATAAAGGCTATTTTACACCCGCTTATTTAGATCATCATTGTATGGGTGCAACGTTTGAAAAAAACACCAAAAGCCGACAAGTAACTGAGCAAGACAACCTTAGTAATCGCGAGCAATTACTCAACTTTTACGGCCACTGTAATTTTGCAACTAGCTTAGGCAATATAACCGCAGCAAAAGCCGCAGTGCGTTGTAGTTTTATTGATCACTTACCTATGGCAGGAGAGTGGGTAGAGCAAAGCGATTACCTAACTGCCTTTGCTAATTTACGTTTAGGTAAACGCTATCAGTACCAAGCCCTAAGTAAAAAACAACAAGGGCTACATATTTTCACCGGCTTTGGTGCACGTGCTTTATGCAGTGCGCCACTTTGCAGTGAACACTTAATTAGCAGTTTAAACAACGAGCCGCGCCCGCTCAGCGAGCGTGTAAGCCAAGCTATTCACCCTGCTCGTTTTATAGTGCGTGATTTAATTCGTAATAAAATTTAATCAGTTAGCTATACTTGAAAGGTATACCAACGAGTCACGATCTACTGTAAGCTGAAATAGCAAACAAATTTAGGAGTTAATGATGAGTAAAACCTTAATTATTGGCGCAAGCGGGCAAATTGGTAAAATGACTACCGAGTTATTACTCCAGCATGAGCATAATGTAATCGCTTTAGTGCGCAATAAAAATAAACTAAGTGATTTAAATAGCGTACATTTAACTATTATCGAACAAGATTTAGAAAGCGATTTTAGTGACGTAGTAAAAGACTGTGAGCAAGTTATATTTGTTGCTGGCTCAGGCGGCGGTACAGGTGCTGATAAAACCTTATTAATTGATCTGTGGGCTGCTACTAAGGCAATTAACTTTTCAAAAGAGCACGGTGTTAAACACTTTATTATGGTGAGCTCGTTAGGTGCTGACGATCCTGATGCAATTCAAAGTGATCTAAAACCTTACCTAGTAGCTAAACACATGGCAGACAGATACCTAATAAATAGCGGCCTTAGTTATACCATTGTACGACCGGGTGCATTAACCAACGAAGCTGCATCAATGCTTATTAGCACAACACGACCAAGCGATCGTTCAAATGCAAAAATAAGCCGAGAAAACGTTGCTCATGTTTTATTTAACATTGCGCAAAACCAATGTAATAGCAGTTGTATTTTTGAGCTTTTTGATGGCGACAGCCCTATTAAAGCTGCGGTAAAATAATCTGCTTATAGCAATATTTCACTTATGCCTTGCCAAACCAATTGGCAAGCCATAAGTGTTAATATAACCTTAAAAATAGTTTTAAAACGTGCTGTAGGCATACGTTTAAGTAAATAAATACCTAACCAAGTGCCTAGCGCACCACTGGCTATCATACCTATCACCAATGGCAACCATTGCCAAAAGTTAAACCCAATAACAGTATAAACAAACGCCTTTAACACATGCTGTAGGGTCATAATGCTAGAAAACGTTGCAGTGAACTTTAATTTGTCATAATTATTAATATGCAAATAACTCGCTACTAGCGGTCCACTTGCGCCAACAAACATAGAAATAAATGCCGTTATTAAACCCGCAACTAAACGCCCCAGCTTTGAGTCGTTTTTAAATTTAGGCGTTTTACCCCACAATAAATAAACCACAAATACCGCAACCGCCAACTTCATACCATCTAACTGAATATCATTAACTACAGTGCTAGAAATGCCAGCGCCAACCAACCCACCAAGCGTAAAGTAAATAAACATACTTTTATCTATATGTTTAATGCTCAACACTAGTCTATTTGCATTCGATCCTAATTGTACTAAGCCATGCACTGGCACCACGACCGTCATTGGCATAATTGATGCCATAACAACTAATAACATCAGCCCGCCACCGGCACCAAACGCGGCAGATACAAACGATGTAAAACCTGCAAGTACAATAAGTAACAGCGCTATACAGGGAGTAATAAACTCTGTAGCCAATAAACCCATATTTATGCTCTAGGGTGAATAACACCTTATATTGAGGCTTATTTTAGTGATTTTGTATAACCATTAGGTATAACACGCATAGTTTAAATTGCGTTCAAAAAATATAAGCATTGTGTAAAGCCACAGCACATTAAAGCTCAGCATTAAGTTTAAAATATGCTTACAACAATTAATTATAGATTCAATTTTAAAATTAATAACCCGCTATAAATTAGCCCAAACACGTAACTAATAAAAATGAACTGTCCCTTTATCTATTCAACTTTTAACAATTACACCCAACTTTGTTTGTTGTAAAAAAATACAACCACATTAAAACTAATGAATAAGAATTACTTTATGGCTGTGTTTGCTGCAAAATAGTATACAAACTTAAAATATGCATCTTGATCGGTAACCGGTATATGCTAAGCTCCTGCCCTCAAAATTAAACTTTGCCTGTTTTTTATTAATGATTTGCTAAGTTGCAAGGTACTGCTTTTGCTTATGGCGCTCTAAAGTTTTGAACTGCTAATCTGTTGATTACCTCTTCACGGTCAAACTTTGGTTCATGTGCAAACAAAAATATACCATATTAAAAAGGTTAAATGCGCTTATGAATATTGAAATTTCTATTATAGAAACCTTGTTAGTTTCTTTGTTAATACTTTTTGCAGGCTATTATCTCAATAGCAAAATTGCTTTTCTTAAAGACAACAACATTCCTGAACCCGTTGTGGGTGGTATTGCCTTTTCTATTATTGCGGCCATTCTGCACGTTTACTTTGATATTAACTTTCAATTCGATATGACTTTTAAAACCCCATTAATGACCATGTTTTTTACCACTGTTGGTTTGGGTGCGAGTTTTAGCTTATTAATTAAAGGTGGCCCTAAAGTCGCGCTGTTTTTGGGCGTCGCAACAATTTATTTATTGGTACAAAATGCCTTAGGCATATCTATTGCGGTAGCAACCGGTATGGAGCCTTTAATGGGCTTAATTGGCGGCTCTGTAACACTCTCTGGTGGCCATGGTAGTGGTGCTACGTACGCTGATTTATTTATTAATGAATATGGTATGCAAAGTAGCGTATTTGAACTGGCAATGGCGGCCGCTACGCTTGGGCTTATTCTTGGTGGCTTAGTTGGCGGCCCAGTCAGCAGGCGCCTCATTAATAAATACAACTTAAAAGCAGACACTTCATACCATGAAGAGCGCGATGACACAGTTACCTTCGACCCAGATGATCACGACCTAGTAACACCGCGTAAAATGATGGAAACCTTGTTTGTTATATTATTATGTATGTACTTAGGCCGCATGGGCTACGACGCATTAAAAGCAATTGACGTTATTTTACCAGCATTTTTAATCCCATTATTATTTGGTGTTTTTATTACTAACCTTACTGAATTTTCTAAAATTTATAAGGTAAGCCGCGCCTGTATAGACTTATGGGGCACTATGGCGCTATCAATGTTTTTAGCCATGGCTTTAATGTCGTTAAAAATATGGGAGCTGCTGAGCTTAGCCGGCCCAATGATATTTATGATTTTAGTACAAGCCGTTATGCTAATGCTGTTTGCTTACTTTATTACCTTTAGAGTAATGGGTAAAAACTACAACGCCGCAATAATAGCGGGCGGTCATTGTGGTTTTGGTTTAGGCGCAACGCCTACCGCAGTTGCAAATATGGAATCTTTAGTATCTCGTTACGGCCCCTCACCACAGGCATTTTTAGTAGTACCTTTAGTGGGCGCATTCTTCATTGATATTACCAACGCACTCATTATACAGCTGTATTTAAGCTTTCCTTTTGTTAGCGGTTAATAGCCGCACTTAAGCTATTGCACTCACGTGAGCCAGCGCTGCCTTAATGTTTAATACAATAAAAAGTGCTTATTATTAAAATAACAGACAAAATAAACTTTCTAACTACCAGCTATTTTCAGCAGAGCCACTGGGCTCTGATGGGCAATTAATAACGGTCGCATTTTGAATTAATAGCCGCTTTGCATCTGCAAACGGCACAGGCCTAGAATACAAAAAACCTTGTACTAAATCGTCTTTATACTGTAGCAATAAACTGGCTTGTTCTTCAGTTTCTACCCCCTCAGTAACAACCTTCATACCCATAGAGTGAGCTAATGAGTATATGTTACGCAATACTAACAGTGATGCCTTTTGCTCCGATGCTAAATTAATAATGCTCCGATCTATTTTTAAAGTGGATATAGGATACTTAGTTAAATAACTTAACGAAGAATACCCAGAGCCAAAATCGTCTAAAGCAATACTCACCCCTATATTTTTTAAATTAGTTAATAGCGTGTAAGTTTTATCACTCTCATCCATTAAAGAAGATTCAGTAATCTCCAGTTCCAATTTTTCCGCTGGTAACGAACTGCTTTTAAGCGCATTACGCACAATATTTACTATATCGCTAGTATGTAACTGCTTGGGAGAAACATTAACTGATACATTTCCCTTTAACAGCCCTTTGCTATGTAAATCTGCGGCTTGTTTGCACGCAGTTTCAATTACCCATTTACCAATCTGAGCTATTGAACCATTATTTTCGGCCTCATCTATAAATTTATCAGGAGGTATTAAACCCTCAACTGGGTGGATCCAACGAATTAGTGCTTCGAAACCCTCTATAGAACGGTTGATTGGGTTTAATTTAGGTTGGTAATATAATTCGAACTCTTGATTACGTAATGCATATTTAAGATTAGTTTTAATTTTAATTGTTTCAGCTAACTTACTTTTGAGCAGCGAATTAAAAAAGTAAGCTTGATTTCTCCCGGCTTTTTTAGCGGCATACATGGCGCTATCTGCATGAATGAATAATTCGTGTTCATTGTTGCCGTCTTTTGGATAAATGGCTACTCCTAAGCTTGCCGACCCACTCACAGTTACATCATCAAATTGATACGGCTTACACAGATTACTCGTTATAAGGTTAATCACTTTAAAGTAATCTTTGTCATGCTGATTGAGGTTAAGTAACAGCACAAATTCGTCTCCTCCTAATCGCGCTAGGTACCCCTGCTCACCCACACTTTCCTGCATTCTTTTAGATGCCTGCTTTATATATTCATCACCCACCTTATGGCCATAAATATCATTTGCATCTTTTAAATTATCTAAATCAAGAACGACCAAAGCAAAATCACATTCTGGTAAAGAAACTAAATCACTAACTTTTTGCTGAAAATCAAATCGATTAGGTAAGCCTGTTAACGTATCGTGGCGCAGTTGATACTCTAATACTCTTATTTGTTTACGCCTGCTAAAAATAAACAACAAAATAATAAATCCAATAAGAAATAATAGGCTAGCGAGCATGTAATACCAATATGGAATAGCAATATAAACATCTAACCGAGCAACATTATTACTCCATAAATTATCGCTATTAGTGCCTTTAACTTCAAAGGTATAATACCCTGGTAAAAGATTACTATAAAAAGCTTGGGGAGTAGTGCTTACATTGCTCCAGCTGTCATCAAATCCTAATAATCTATAACTAAAACTATTATTTTCTGGGTTAACGTAATCAAGCGCAGCAAAATGAAATTCAATATTTCCGTCTGCTAATTTTTGAATATAATTATCAGCCATGCTTTTTTTATTTATACTTTGGTACACACTTTCTTTATTCGATAATACTTTAGTTATTTCGACTTGCGGAGAATATTGGCTTAACGCTATTTCATTAGTGTCTACTTCAACTAAACCTTTCGATGAACTAATCAACAACTTACTGCCTGATAAATACGCACTGGCAAACATGAACTTTAAATTATTAATATTAATTAAGTTTTTAAAGATCTGGACATCTTGTGATGCGATACTAAACTTTATTAAGTCGCGGTTACTGGTAAGCCAAATTGTCTGTGAGCTCACAGCAAGCGCCGTAATCTCATTACTTGGCATTCCTTGATCGGTAGTGAAATAAGTGATGTCTACCTCGACTGAATCAGTCTTGGTCTGTATTTTAACTAAACCTAATCCTTGTGTTGCAATCCAAAATACCCCCTCCTTACCTTCCCGAATAGAAGAAACCCTAATATATTCTCGCTTAGCTGCGGTACCACCTAGTTTATAATGCTGGTAAGCGCCACTTTCACGATTCACCCTAAACACCCCATCCGTAGTGGCCATCCATATTTCACCGCGTGAAGACAAAATAGTTTCGTTTGTAAAATTCCCCTCTTTGGTATAATCACTCTCATTGGTATGCATAAAACGCTTGATAACGCCTTGCTCTGGATGAAATAAACTTAACCCCACATTATTGTAACCAGTAAACCAAACCCCTCCCTTTGGCTCAGCTAAAACAGTGTAAATCGACTGATTTGGTAGCTCAAACTTATTATCTTTAGCATTACTAAAAAAGTGGAGAGCTTGTTGTTTTACATCAAATAACCCCACACCAGAGCTTGCAGCCATCCATATTTCACTTTTGCTGCTAGCAAAAGACCAAATATCATCAACTTCTACAGAATCAGAATTCAAAACGTTTAAAAAATTTGGCGTGATCTCTCGGCTGATATTATTTATTAAATCAATACCACCATCACTAGAAACTAAAGTGTTGTTTTCTTTATACGGCGTGGCAGTATATACAAAGCTTCCAGATAGTCCTTTTCCCTGAGGCAGCGCTCTGTAAATATGCACGCCACGTTGCTGAGGAGATAATTTTGAGACTCCGGAGTCAGTGCCAACCCAGACAATACCGCTCTCATCCTGATAAATATTTCTGATAGTGTTACTAACAATAGAGTAAGCATCGAATTGCCTATTTTGCACCGATGAAATATTACCCGATGCTAAATTTAATACCGACACACCTTTAGTGTAATGTCCAACCCATAATTGATCTTTGCTTACTTGCTCGATAGAGCTCACTGCATTTTCCATTAACCCTGAAGCCTGAGTGTAATGATGAAATTCATCTGATTGAAAGTTAACGAGAAATAAACCATTATACTCAGTAGCTATAGCGACCCAGTCATTGCTCAGTAGCTTTAAATTTACTATGTAATAATTTCCTAATAGTTCTAATTCTGGGTGAGTGGTTACTATTGCTTTAATACTCTCTTCATCAGAAGCAGTTTTTTTCAGTCCATTCTCCGTTGCAAATAAAATATCTCCATTAGCCATTTCTGTAATTGCTGTAACCTTATTGTCTGTTGCTGCAGTGATTTTTTGAAAAATCTGGTTGTCTGGTTTATATAATACAAGCCCTTCTCCTGTTGAAATCCAAAGTCGGTTTTTTGAATCAATAAAAAGAGTCAATATCCAACTTGACGGTAAACCATCATCTTTTTTAAAAATATCAATACTGCCATCAATGTTAATTCGATTTAACCCATCCTCAGTAGCGAGCCAGAGATTACCGCTTTTATCTTCGGCTATTTTATTTACAAAATTATTAGAAATATGATCAGTCGAGCTTGGTGAAAAATAAAAGTGCCTAAAAGAATAGCCATCGTACCTGATTGCCCCTCTAGAGGTTGAAAACCAAATGAAGCCATTTGATTGCTGAAATGTTTGCAGTATTTCTAGTGAGGGTAAGCCATCTTCAAGAGTAAGGTGTTTGAAAATGTAGTCTGACGTATTTGCGGATGCAGATAGGCAATATATTGCTAAAAAAATAAATTGAAAAAATTTTAAAATAAGGTGCATCCTGTACCTCTACATTGAATTAATCTAAGTTACCCAGTATTATTTTTATCTTTAATTTGCAGTCGATTAAGCAATTTTTTATAACAAATTATATACAACAACTTAATGTACTACTTAAAATACACAATGTCACTGTTCGTTGTAACAGCGACTTTCAATATAAATGCGGAATAATTTGAGGTACTGAGAATTATAGATCAAAATTTAACATATGGTTTGTAGCAAAAAAGCCGAATACCCAGATAACACTAATTGTTGTTAATAGTTAACAATAAAATTTAAAAACCAACATAGGCAAAACTGGAAGAGTGGACACCTTCATTTACTTTAAAATAAAAACGTTAAGGAATATTTTGTATCATTAATGTAATTTAGGGGGTTACTAAAATAAAAAGCAATTATATTTATACTATTTAAAAATAGTTTTATACAGTCTAGCTACTATTTTACGAGTTTACTTAGAAATGAGCCATAAAAAAACCCGCAAGCTTGATTTCTCAAGCGTTGCGGGTTTTTTAGGGTTTTTAGACAAACGAATCTAAAAACCGATATTGGTGGAGCTGGGGGGATTTGAACCCCCGTCCGAAAAGCCTCGACCGTCGGTACTACATGCTTAGTATTGTCATTTAATTAACCTTTAAGTCCCGGACAAACACGGTAAATAAAGGCGAGGCCGCTTAGTTTTAACGCTTCAACCCCGGCCAGGGTTTCCATCGCGATCAGGTGTTAGGGTGACACTCCAAAATCTAGTCCACAAGAATACATAGAAGGAGCGCTAGCTGGCCTAAGCCGCTAGAGAGTAGTTATCGTCGTTTGCGATTACTTTAGGTTGCGGCTGTTTAACGAGGCAAACCGCACCTCGACATGCACCTTGGGCTTCTTGAATTCCGTCGAATCCTAATCAGCCCCTGAATTAGTAACTCATTCAGAGCGTACGGCTAGTATAACCGAGTAACATGCTGATACTCAAGGGCCTTCGACGCTTTATTTTATTTACTAAGCACTATTGTGCATTAAACAGGCAAAGCTATGCAAACAACCCGAGTAAGCAATAGCATTTACTTAACACTCTCTCTGCTTTGTGCTCAAATACGAGATTAAAATTTATTTAATAACAAATTTTGATCTTTATATAAAAAATAAAATAATAACAGGCATATTACGTAGGGAATTTATAAATGTCGGTTTTCTCATTTAATCAACAAACAGGGTACTTGTCTTTATTAAAGCATCCTATAGACAGTGGTTTTATAGCAACAACAACACAGTTAATAACATTGATAGAGCAATCCCAGTATTGTGACTTTGAGATTATAGCTGTCAATATTAGTAAGTTATTTACGCAAAGTAAAAATTACCAAAGCGAATCGTTGATTGTTGCACACGCAATTAATGCCGCTATTACTATTAATATTGATGACAAAAATATGGTAGCCGAAGCAACGATTAAAACGGCAAAAGGTGGTGTATTGCTATCAATGCAAGACGCACAAAAAGCACTTTTTGATGCTGGTATTAGTAAGGGCATAAGCCCACAAGCCTTAGATAACTTTTTAGGACAGCAATTTGAGCACCCAGCAGGAAGCGAATATTCTGCAATTATTGCGCATGGCCGTAACCCTAAAAAAGGCCTTGACGCCAAATTTGTACGTTTGTGTTCAACCGCACAAGATCGCGTACTTAGCCCGCAAGCTAAGGAAGGCGGTAAAGTTGATATGAAAAATTTAGGGGCAATTATTACGGTAAAACCAGGCACGCCACTTATGCAGCGAGTTGCGGCTACTTTAGGTGAAGATGGTTATACTGTATTTGGCGATATTATTTTAGCAAAGCCCGGAAAAGAGCATCAATTGCAGCCCTTTGAGGGAACCAAAATAGATCCTAATAACCCAAATATATTAATAGCTGATTGCAAAGGCGTACCAGTTGCCCTCCCCCGTGGAATGCGTGTGGATGACGTGTTATGTTTTGATAACGTAGATGTAAGCACCGGCCATATTAACTTTACCGGTAGCGTAATTATTAGTGGTGATATTAAAGATGGTATGCATGTTAAAGCGAATGGCGACATTACTGTTTTAGGCTTTGTAGAATCAGGAACAATACACAGTAAAGGTGCAGTAACCATTATGCTAGGTGCCATTGGCCGAAAGCGCGAAGTTGATGAAGCATTTAGTTGCCACATAATTGCTCAGCGGACTATTTGCGTTGGATATGCGCAGTATTGCCACATAGAAACAGCGCAAGATCTCTTTATTGAACGCCAGGCTTTACATTGTGATTTACGCGCTAAGCGATTAATTAGAGTAGGAAAAGCGAACAATCCGCGCGGTAAAATAATTGGCGGTAATATATTAAATGCACTGCGTCTTGAAACTGGTGAGCTGGGTGCGCCCGCAGGAACTAAAACCAAGGTGTTTTTAGCACAACATTGGTTTGAACTGAGAGAAAAGCAAACTGAAATTTTTGACTTTGAAAAGCTGCTTGCTGATAAATCTGCTGTGCTAAAAAATGCGCGAATTAAGGCCAACAAAATCCCAGCGCCGGCACAACGTCAACTATATTTAGATAAAATAAAACTTAATGAGCAGCATATACAAACACGTACTGCCCAGTTACAACGTCAAAAACAGCTTATTAAGCATAAAATAATGCAACTATTGGCCACCAGCCACTTAAAAGTTAACGATTTAATGCATCCGGGTGTGGAGCTTAAAATAGCAAAAGACACTAAGCAGTTTTCGCGTATTTATCCGCCCCATTTAGTCAAACTAAGCGAAGGTAAAATTACTCAGACGTTTTAGCATCATCGCTATCACTATCATCTACTTGTAACTCAGTATCGGTGTTTTCTAATGCCGCTAGTGGCCAACCGCCTAGTTGTTGCCAGCGATTCACTATTAAACAATAAAGCTCAGCGGTACGCTCTGTATCGTAAAGTGCTGAGTGTGCTTGGCTATTATCAAATTCAATACCCGCTGCTCTACATGCTTTGGCAAGTACAGTTTGCCCTAAAGCAAGCCCTGCTAACGATGTAGTATCAAAACTTACAAATGGATGGAACGGCGTACGCTTTATATTATTACGCTCTATTGCTGCATTTAAAAAACCATGATCGAATGCTGCATTATGCGCAACCACAACTGAACGTTGGCAGCCGGCTGCTTTTTGCGCTTTGCGCACAACTTTGCAAATTTCTTTAATTGCATGCTCTTCAGGCACGGCACCGCGCAGTGCTGAAAATGGATCAATACCATTGAACTCAATGGCCGCTTGTTCAATGTTAGCGTCTGCAAACGGTTCTACATGAAAGTGCACCGTGTGATCTATGCTAAGCAATCCTTCATCATCCATTTTTAAAACAGATACTGCAATTTCTAATAAAGCGTCGGTATCTTTATTAAACCCGCCAGTTTCAACATCAATTACCACTGGAAAAAAGCCGCGAAAGCGTTTTGCGAAAAGTGTTTGCTCAGTATTTGCCATAGTCTTCTTGGTTTGTAGGTGTAAGCCATCTATTATGTCAAAATTGGGGGCCTTTCGGCTAGGGGATTTATTGATTAATTATAGCTAAAACTATAGGCATGTAATTTGCTTTACAGTTAGAGCTTACTCAGTATTGTTTACTATTAAGTGCTATTACACGGTATTTTGCCAAATTATTGGCAATACTGATTTACTGGAGAATTCCCGATGAAGTTTAAGTTGTTATTTATTAGCCTTGGTATTACCAGCGCACTTTGCAGTTATAGCAGCTATGGTGCTATGCGCCAATACATTGCCGATCAAGACAACTCTAATTGGCAAGTAGTTAAAACCTCTCGTTTACAATGCCAGTTAAATCATGAAGTTCCATATTATGGCGAAGCCATATTTAATGTTAATGCAAGTAAAAACAAAGACCTTACTTTTAATTTAGATATGGTTGTTCGCCCTGATAATTATGCTATTGCGGGCTTAAAAGCAGTGCCACCAGCATGGCGAGCCGGTACGCCAGTTCGCGATATAGCTGACATGAAGTTACTTAAAAAGTTTGACGGCGAACTGGGTAATAAAACCGCATGGGAAATGCTCACCGAACTTGAAAAAGGTAATCAGCCTACTTTTTATTATCAAGACTGGCAAAATAGTGCCGATAAAATTGCCGTAGGCATGTCGGGGGTTAATTTTAAACAAGCCTATTGGGCCTTTTTACAATGCCGCGATGAATTATTGCCATATAGCTTTGAAGATATTTCGTTTACGGTAATGAACTATCAGTCTAACAGCAGTAAATTAACTAAATCTTCGCAGCAACGTTTAGATAAAATTGCTGAATACTTAAAAAATGATCCAAGTATTGAGTCAATTAATATAGCGTCTTATACCGATAGCTATGGCGGTCGATGGAATAACCTAGACCTTTCTAAAACACGCGCTAAAGCAATTAAAGATTATATGATTAGTTTAGGTGTTGATGAAACTAAAGTGCATACCGATGGGTTAGGTGAAAAACGTTTTGTAGACACTAACGATACTATTTTAGGGCGCAACAAAAACCGTAGATTAGTAATTCAAATAGCGAAAATATGATGCTTTAACATCATATTTTTTGCTTATTTCGATTAACTATTTGCTCGCCAAACTGAAACACACCTAAGCTTAGTAAAATAATAACCGCACCACTGATAAGCTCCTTGCTAAGCGGTTCATTATTAAGCCATGCGCCAAGCCCTAATGCAAAACTTGGGGTAATAAGCATGGTAAGTGCAACAGTACTGGCATTTAAGTTTTGTAATACATGAAAATACGCCAGCGCTCCTAACAATGAGCCAAATACTCCTAAATAACCAATAGCCCATATTGATTTAGCACTCCAATTTTGTATATTTAATTCACCGTCTAGCAGCAACCAAGCAATAAAAAATAAAGGTGTTACAAACACCAGAGCACCAAATGTAGTTGCCATAGGGTGAATAGCAATTTTAACCCGCTTGATCATCACTCCACTTAAACTAAAAAAACACACCGCTATAAACACATATAACAAACCAAGCCCCTGAGTTTGCGAGTGCTTAATTTGGTTATAGCTGACAAAATATAATCCGATTAGGGCACATGCAAGTGCGATTAGCTTAATTGCACTAAACTTAGGCTCGTTAAGGAGTTGCTGGGCAAGTAAGCCCGATAAAATAGGCGCTAAGCCAAACATTAATGAAATAATGCCTGAGGGCACTGTTTTAGCCGCCATATAACTAAGTAACATGCCACCAAAAATACCTATGCTAGAGTAAAAATAAAGTAAGCAGGCATTTTTATTCCACGGCACCCTAATACGCGTAATAGCTATAATTACAGCACCTAAAGTAAGCCCTACCAACATACGTAATAAAACCGCTAATGTTGGCGATACTGTATCGCTGCTCCACACTATACCTAATGGTGTGGTTGACCATATAAGAATCATTATAAAGTACGATACTTTAATTGGCACATGCCGCTCCTTAGCCATTAACAATAAAACTCAAAAAACTTCAAATAAACTATACGCTTAAAGCACTTTTTTAATAGTTAATATTAATAAAAGATGCATTTAAATTACAGTTGTAAATAGATAATTACACTTTATTTTATTTCTTTTATAACAAAACTATTTAAGTTTTGGTTAACTAGTTATATCTTGCGTACCTCTCAAGATTGATCAGGATCATTAAGTGCTTAAAAATAAAACAATAGGTAGCATGTTAATTGTTGCAGGTACTACCATAGGTGCAGGTATGCTGGCCTTACCAATTGCATCAGCCGGACTAGGGTTTAGTACTGCGCTGACATTAATTGTCGGTTGTTGGTTATTAATGACCTACACTGCACTGCTAATGCTTGAGCTCCATCAATATGCTCCTCGCGATGCGACGCTAAATACCTTAGCTAAACTTTGGCTTGGCAAACGTGGGCAATATGTAGCTAACTTTTCGGTGATATTTTTGTTTTACGCTTTGTGTGCAGCTTATATTGCTGGTGGTGGCGCACAACTTCAAGATCGCATAAACACGGGGTTTAACGTGAGTATTGCACCGCAACTGGCCTCTGTTTTACTGGCGGTTTTAATTGCTGGTGTCGTAACTCTGGGTACCAGTAAGGTCGATAAATTTAATAGAGTGCTGTTTTCAATAAAAATAGTGGTACTTGCCAGCCTGTTTTATATGTTAACGCCTTATGTACATGGCCAACATTTACTTGAAATGCCAGTAGAGCAAGGCTTAATACTCTCGGCTATTCCGGTGGTATTTACCTCATTTGGTTTTCATGGCTCTATTCCTTCAATTGTTAAATACGTAGGATTAGAAATAAAAACACTGCGTAAAGTAATGATAGCGGGTGCAACGCTACCGTTAGGTATTTATATTTTTTGGCAAATATTAAGCCAGGGTATTATGAATCAAAATGATTTGCTCAATAGCCAAGGTTTAAGTGGCTTTGTACAAAGCATGGCGAGCATAGCGCACAACCCAAACGTTGCCACTGCCGTTAAGTTATTTGCTGATCTTGCATTGGCCACTTCATTTTTGGGTGTAAGTTTAGGCTTGTTTGACTTTTTTGCCGACACTTTCAAAAAAGCAGATACAAAAGCGGATCGAATTAAAACGGCATTAATTACCTTTATACCTCCTCTTGGTTTTGCCATATTTTATCCGCAAGGGTTTATTATGGCGCTTGGCTACGCAGCGATTGCCTTGGTTATTTTGGCCGTTTTTTTACCTGTAGCTATGGTTTATAAGCAACGTAAAAGTACACAGAACACAGGTTATAAAGTACGCAGCGGTAATATTGGCTTAGCCATTGCAGCATTATGCGGTTTAACTATTATTAGTGCCCAAGGCCTACAAATGGCCGGATTAATACCCGCAATAGGCTAATTCTAATAACTCCCGAGCTTAATGCTCGGGGCTCAATAAACCGTAGTTACACCCAAGTATTGAGCCAATTTAAACAGCTTAGGGCAATCACTTTTATCCATTAATTTAAAATTTAATCGTTTTGTTACGGGTATGTTCATTTTCGTTACTTATAATGGTGTTAAATATTATTTTATATCGATGGAAAAATTACACATGAATAAATTAGCAGGTTTAGCATTATTAGGCACTTTACTTACATTAACCGCGTGTGAAGATGCCAAAGAGATCAAAGAAGACGCTAAAGACACCGGTGCTCAAGTGCAGCAAGAGCTAGACAAAGCGTGGACTAAAGTAAAAGAAACCACTCACGAAATTAAACATGACGAGTCGCTAAATCAGTTATTACAGCAAAGTAAAGCAATGGGTTTAGATATGTACGATGACGGCAAAGAAGTTGCTGTTGATGCGTGGATAAAAAGTAAAGAAACGGCAGGCGACCTAACCGAAAAAACCAAACAAAAAGCACGTGAAATTGCCGAAGAAATTGAGCAAGCACGTAAAGATCTTAACAAAGATTAATTTTGCTCTACTAATATTAAAAAAGGTAAGCCGCGGCTTACCTTTTTTGTTTAAATGCGTTAGCTAAATTAGTTTACAGCTCGAAGTCTTTTTTGAACTTTAAACCAAATTCACTGCGGTCATTACTGCGCATAACGCCAACAAAACCAGTTTGTTGTAGGCGTCCTACATCGTACACTTCGTTTAATACGTTTTCACCATATAGCGTTACTTCCATATCGCCGTACGGGTTAGTGTAAGAAATATTAAAGCCAACTAACTCACGAGAATCAATTGTTTCGCTATAGTTAAATACTGACTGACCTTGCATTTCACTGCGGTACGAGTAGTTTGCATTAAAAGCCAGAGTGCCACCGTTATTTAAATCCATAAAATATGAAGGCGCAATCATCACAGTCCAGCGTGGTGTTAATGCAGGCGAATCGCCTTTACCAATTCCTTGTACGCCTGCTGCTACTTCACTAATTTCTGAATCTAAGTAACCCACTGCACTGCGAATAGTAAAGTCGTCAGTAATGGCTACTGTTGTTTCAAGCTCAATACCTTGCGCTTTTGATTGACCAGCATTTTCAACGATAGTTACAAAACCACCGCCCGAAGTAGGGTCTGAAAATGGCAGCGCTAAATCTGTGTAGTCAGTTACAAATACAGCCAACATCATAGATACATTTTCGTGTACTTGGCCTTTTAAGCCAATTTCGTAGTTAATTGCTTTTGTTTCATCAAATGATGAAAACTGATCAGGCCCGCCAAATGGACGCGGTGGAAAGCCACCTGTTTGGTAACCTTTTTGAACTTGACCATACACATTCATATTATTACTAAGCTGGTACGAAGCATTTATATCCCATGTCACAGCATCAAAGTCTGCAGATACATATTTACGTTCGGCAAAAGATGGAAAAATCGCATTCGCTTCTTTTTTATCTTTTGAGTAGCGCAGGCCACCACCAATGCTTAAATCGTCGGTTAAATCGTAGCCGGCATTAAAGTAAGCAGCATAAGAGTTGGTTTCTTGATTTATTTCGAAGAAGCCAAAACTGTCAGGCGTATTGTATGGGCTAAATACAAAGTCTTCTGAGCGGGTAAAACCATCTTCATTAAAGAAGTATAAGCCAGATACAAAGTCCATGTTGTCATACGTTGCGTTTAACTGAACTTCAAATGAGTATTGATCAGCACCACCTTGCTCTGGAAACTCAGATAAATTAAGCGCTGATGCATCATCATCTAAGCCGCCTTCATATTCAGAGGTACGGTAGCTTGAGATAAATTTACTAGAATAAGTGTCGTTAATTGCCCAATCAGCAGCAAATGAAGTACCCCAACCTGAGTAAGAAGTTGATTCAATACCCGCAACGGTTGTGCCTAAATCATCTGGATTTGCCGGAATTAAGTCTGGTGTTAATAATGGGAAATCGCCATTGTTCTCATCATTTGGATCAAGTGGTGCGGTAAGCTCAATTGTATAAGGCGATTGGCCCGATTCGTTATCAACGCCATCTAAAGAAAAAGTAAATGCAAGGTCGCTAGTTGCTTGGTATTTAAATGCAACACGGCCACTAAACTCTTGCTCTTCACCAATTTCCTTTTCTGGGTTAGCTAAATTAACTGCAGTACCCACCCCATCACGCTGCTTGTATGACGCACTTGCCGACATACTTAAATCATCAGTTAATGCGTTATTAAAGTAAATATCGCCTGCTACACGACCGCGGCTACCCACTTTTGCAGTCGTTGTTAAAATGCCTTCATCACCTGGTTGCTTGGTTATTACATTAACCGCGCCACCTAAAGTATTACGGCCATATAAAGTACCTTGAGGGCCACGCAATATTTCTACACGCTCAACATTCGGTAGCGATAAATTTGACCCCATTTGACGGCCTAAATACACACCATCTAAGTAAACCCCAACACCAGGATCGGTAGTAATAACATGATCTTGAAGGCCTATACCGCGAATAAACACAGATGCATGTGCCGAGTTACCCACGCCATAACGAGTAATATTTAAATTAGGTACATACTTACCAATATCTTCTAAATTACTCATATTGGCTTTATCAATGAGGTTTGCACCTATTGATGTAATTGCGGTTGGAGACTCAAATAAGCTTTCTGTACGTTTACGAGCGGTTACTTCTATTTTTTCAAACGCGTCTTGCTTTGCTGTTGTTTTGGTTTCTTCTGCATTTACTGAGGTAGTGAGTGCAGCAATAATTGCTAAGCTTAACGGTGAGAGGTTGCGTAATTTCAAAAATAATCTCCAAAGGGTATAGGTTTTGTTATGCGTTATATTTTTATAAAATATAAATTGTAGGCATAAAAAAAGATGCGTTGTAGCATCTTTCCTCTGGATGTAAATTATATGATATAAACAAGATGATATGTATCATTTTCTAATATTTTATTAATAAAAACCCTGCCGCGCCACAACTCCTCGCTAAAAGTTATTCAGTAAAACGCCATTCACCTTAAATTATTAAAATGAAGAGGTAAATAAACCCACAGAGCCTATTGCGTATACTACAATTAAACAAGCGATTTAAGTTAAATAATAAACGATTTGTACATTATTCCACCATTGATATTAACTGAACTTAGGAATATAGTATTAATACTTAAGTATATGGAATAAATTTATGGCAATTGAAAATGTAACGAATAAACAGATAAAGTGTTTAAATACTTCCGGGTATACTTCTTTATTTTGTGTGGCGACACAATACAATATACTGCTGGTAAATTATCAAGCACTTAACGTTATCACTAACTATGAACTAATTAATCAGTTTATGTTAAAAAATGAGCACCAAGGGCTTGTTATTTTTGACGTGCCTAAAGACAGTGATGTTATTCCATTAAAAGAATGGCCTAACTTAAAGGGCTTATTTTATGCTAATACAGACGAAGCTCTTTTTCACCAAGGGTTAGAAGCGATTAATAAGGGAGAACTTTGGTTTCCTCGCGCAGTTACCGATTGTTGGATGAGGCAAATGCTGGCTAGCGAGCAACAAACAACACTGCAGTCGAATAACCTTACCTGTAAAGAAATTAAAGTTTTAAACTTACTGTTTTCAGGAATGCACTCCAGTGCTATTGCCGATAGCCTGTTTATCAGCGAAGCAACTGTGCGAGTTCATTTACATAAGGTGTATCAAAAAATCGCCGTTAAAAATAAGCAGCAAGCACTTGCATGGTGTCAAAAAAACTTAAACAAAGTTAATAGTTAAGTGGGCTAATTTGAAACCTTATAGTATCTGTATACTCACCAGCGGCTTGCTCTTTAAAGTCAGCTAACTGTATTTTAAGTGGCAATAAAAACACAGTTTGCCCAGCGTATGAAAACGTTTTATTTGTATCATGACTCAATCCTAACCAATTACCCGCCAAATCTAAATTATAATCTATCGCATATTGTTGCTGATACATACTGTGCACTAACTTACCTTTATTATCAGAGCTAACACGCAGCCGAACATCTGAATTAGTCACTACTTGCAGGCTAGGTAACATAGCGTATTCTTGCAGAGGTATTAACTCTCCTAAGTTAATGGTATTTGCAAAAGTATTATAACCAAGCACCGACAGGCTGGTTCTTGGGGCAATATCTGTTTCAATGTCAAGTTGACGCTCATCGAGCAGCTGATTATTTTGATCATAAAGTTTTATTTGCAATCTATCTGTGTATAACCCTGCCTTTACCGGTGTACCCGATGGGATCAAAAGTTTAACTTCAGCCGCCGACTCTACAAGTTGTAAACGACTAATTGATGAGCTGACTAACTGCTGAGTATCACTGCGAAATTGATAAGCAATACTTTGAAAAGCACCTCTTAACTGCGCTTGGTTTTCACTGGTTAATATTATATGCAGCTGGCACTGCTCGTCATTTATTACATTAATGCGCAGCTGCTTTTTTGCATCTACTTTTTGTAATGCATGGTACTGATCAAAGTCATCAAATAGGTGGGCAATATTATCTAACCTTGCATTACACTGTGCATAGCTAATATGAGGTAAAAGCAATAAAGCAAAGCCGCTAATAAAAGTAACCATTTTTTTAGTGTACATAAATATTTCCTTTTCTTTGTAGTTGCTCACCTTCCTTTACATCTAAAATAAATTGCGATTTTTCGCTATTATTTAATTTAACTTCGTAACTACAAGGTATAAGCCCAGTTAGTGCAAAACGACCTGATTTATTAGTAAAAAACTTATGCTCTTTATTACTTTTATCGCTAGAACAAATAGCAACGCCAACTTGTAAAGCTAATGGCTGCTGTTGTTGGTCAAGTAAAGTGGCGATAACCGATATATTTGCAGCAGTACCAATCATTACACTGTGACCACTGCGATAAGATGGAAAAAATACCACTAAACCAGAACCTAAATCGTAACCAGGCGCTAAATCATCAATATCAACAGAAACAACTGTACTATCGTATGAGCTAAGATCGTTTAATAACATAGTGTCAAAATCTGCGTTATTTGCTCTGTATTGATCTTTATATTGGCCCAAGGTTATTTTTTTATCTTTTAGGCTCGAGTGGGGTTTAATTAAAGCAAAGCTGTCGTATATAGGCTTACCTATTGCCCAATCATCTCCTGCAAATGCTACGCTGGATGCAAAGCTTACCCGACTTTGATGATAAGCTGAACTTGCATTTAATTGCTCATAAAAGCTAGCATGATCTAAACTTGCTAAGAACCGGTTGCCATTATATTGCGTGTTTAAGTCAAATAATGCTTCATTTTGGTCATTATGTTCAATTCCTGTTCTTAAACTAAATGCTCCTACATAGCGTTGGTTAGCATCTTGGGTGTACTCTAAACGTGTTTTGTTTCTACGTGATTGGTGAGATAACTTTAAACGTCGATCATTACTAAACTTATAGGTTAAAGAGAGCCTAATTCCCCACTCTGCATTATCTGCTATTTCATCCCATTGAGCGCCTAAGCTATAGCGCCAATTGCCATTACTTACATCACCTGTAAAGTTAACACCTGCAGATTTATCAAATTGAACTTGGTCATGCGCTCTTGATACATTTGCAAAAAAAGAGGTGCGTAAAGTAGGGCTATTAAAAAAACTATAGTTAGCTTGGATTAAATGCTCTAGTAAGCGGGCACTATCTTGCAGCTCAGGCCGATAACCTAGTGCTCGAAAGTCTTTAGTAGAGTACTCATAGCCAAAACTATAATCCAGATGTTTATCACTATTATCGGTAAAGTTACTGTATACAAGTCTATACGCATAACCTCTTTTATCGCTAAAGCTAACTGAGTTCTCAAATGCGACTTGTCCTAATTTAGCTGCATAAATATTTTTAAATCCAACCTGTTGCACAATTTCATCAGCTTGAGCTGCAAAGCCAACAGTCCAACTTGGCGATATACCATAATCGAGGTAAGTACTGATTAACGGATAATCATCATTATAATCTAACTGATCTGTTAATTCTGATGGCACCCCAATATGGACTTCATATTCTAGCTGTCCCTCTGCAAATAAGTCGAGCCCTGTAGTAACGTCAAAATTAACATAACGTACGACACCTGCAATATCAGTGATCCGCAAGCTGATATTATTACTCCCCTCATTCAATGGAATATCATCTAATGAATATATGCCTGCTGTTAAATTTAATCGCTGTACAATCCTATCGTCGACTAACACTTCAACCGAAGACGGACTATCTAAGGTAAAACTTCTAGATGCACTGGGCCTTATTTGTCTATCGGAAACCAATGAAAAATCATGAGCAAACGACACGCCCAGAATACGTGACGTAGATTGAAAATAACTACCCGAGCTGTAATTATCGCCTATTGATATGCGAGCTCCTTTTAACGGCAAGTCATGCACTAAGCGTGTGCCTAAACGTTTAACATTTGATGAAGTTGCCTCAACATCTGATAAATACTCAAGTTCATTTTCTACTACCCATCCCCGCCAGTTCATTACCATTTCAGCGCGTGCCGCTAATTGTTTGTCCTCTGTATCTGTAATACTATTTTGTTGGTATAAATAGCTAGAATAAAGATTAACAAAGCCACTTAAGTTTGCAACTTCAGACGCTTGTAGTCTTCTATCGTTTGATTTTAAGCTTAATGTTTGCGGGCGGGTTAAGTTAAGAGGCGCATTTATTTTTAAACTAAAGTCGCTTAAGTCAAAGTTAATCACAAAGCCAAATTTCTCTAACGCTTGCTTGCTAAGCATACCATCAACAACTTTAGCTTTTAATGTAGTAAGACCTTGTGGATAGAGTTTTTCATTGAACACTGTTTCAACTTCGTCCCACTTAAGTAGTAAATTATCACCAGGCTCCACAGCAAGCGTTATTCTTCCTATAGAGGTTTTATTAAGCTCAGCCTCAACACTTAGCTCAATCGTTCGGTTAGATGGGTTTATTGTTGCTAGGCTTACTTGAGTGAATAAAATTAATAATAAACAAATAAATATACGCATATTTATTACCTCATTAATTCTAAGCGTAAGCTTTTAAAACTATCCTTTTTTATCGATTTTGGTTTAGGTATTTTTATATAGTGGCTACTATTAGGTGCAAAAAACACATCATAGCCTTGTGCTTTTAATTGTTGCTTTAAAATGCGCTCTATTAATACTCCAGAACTTTCATCAGTTAACTTGATCTCATAATCACTTAATCGACTCGCACCTAGGCCTTTATTTATTATATTTACCATAATGTCTGTTCCCTCAATATGAGACTGCCCAACGGCTAAATCTGCTATTAACTGCGGTTGATCAACATGCACAATTAAGTTCACATTAAGCAGCATGGTCAATTGCGATGCTTTGTCTGCTAAGTGAGCGTTTAATGGTTGCTCAATCAAGCTAACTTGGTAACTTTTATCTGTGGTTGGTAGTACTTTATCTAGCCATCTAAATTGAATACGCTGACTTTGCCCTGCTTGTAGCAATAACGACGGCGGAAACACCCACAATGGCGAATTTTCTAACTGTACTAATTGTGGTTCATCTTGTGTAAATTGAATTTCGTATACCTGTATATCAAAGGCAATATCACGTGGTAACTGATTGTGTACTAAACTAGATGCGCCATTTGACACGCCATTTGGTGAAAAAGTAACTACCATGGGTGTTACTTCTAAAGCGTAGGCGGGCAAAGCTAACATTACAAATAATAATAAATAATAATTCAGCAGCCTACACATTAGAACAGCACCTCTAACTCACTTTGCTCTGCATTGAATTGAGCTGGTATTTTTATCGTTACTTCTCGACTTGAGTTAGGTAAAAGTAATTTCCCACTTAATGCTTTACTTAAATCTTCCCCTTCAAGCACTAACTTTTCATTATTTCCTTTAATTACCCACTGCGATTGCGTTAAGCGAATATATTTATTGCCGGTATTTTCTAATAATACTTTCCAGATATCATTAGATTCTTGTGTTTTACTTTTAATTACTAATTTAGCTTCTGCGTTTTTTGGCACCACATTAAATAATGTTTTAAAACTAACTGACATACCAAAACCAGAAGTTGTTCCCTCAGCTACATCAACAGCCACTTGGTTTACTGTAATTCGATAGGCTTTTGAAGCCTCTATAATAGGTTCACCAATATATCTAATAATTACAGATTGGCTTTTTCCTGGTGGGATAATAGTTGTCATGGGTATAATTAAAAAGTCTTCCTCATTACTGACCAGATCCTCATTCCCTTCTTCAGTTATCAGCAAATCATGTGCTGACACTTCAATAGTTAAAGGCTCGTTAGAAGTATTGAGTATGCGCATTGTTTGCTGCGATTGACTACCCATAGATTCAAGTTCTGCAACCATAGGCTGCACCTGAAAAGCAACTGTAGAAAATGAGGTGAAAGTGATAATTAAAGTAAATAAAATTATATAGCGCATATGATTCCTTCCATAATAAATGAAAAAAGGCAGCCTAAAACTGCCTTAATAATAACTAATTAGCTATAATCGATAGCTTTAGCGTGTCTGCGTACGTACCTGAGTATAGCGCAGCTTGCTTAATAGTAATTTTAATAGTACCGCTTAGGCCATTTGCTAAACCCGCGCTACCACTTTCATCTTGAACTACACTTGTATCATTAGCGCCTGTCATTGCCTTTAAGGTCAGTGCATATGGTGCAGCATTTAGTTCAGCCCAATAACCAACACCCTTGTCTTCTTGATCTGCATTTTGTAAATGCCCTTCAGAGGTTGTTAGTGAAACTATTGCCCCATCTGGATCATTACATTTAATACTAACACCGACAGTCTGAGACGCTCCTACTGATAATGCAGGAAATAAGACCGCGCTGCCGCCAGTCGTTGATGCTTGACAGATTGATGCTACTGCACCACCAACGTTAAGGTTTTCTGCTAGTGCTGCACCTGATGTAAGTGCTGCGATTGCTGATAATACGATTAACTTTTTCATTGTTATATTCCTTTTCCATGTGATATATGTTTATGTTTAATAATTAATGGTTTACCGCACGCCACCAGAGACTGCAGATGGCGTCATTTCTATGCGAATAACATCCTGGTAATTTCCTGCATAAATTAAAGGGTCTACTAGCTCTAACTGTAGTTTTGCTACACTGTTAAATAAAATTTTATCAACATTAAATGTTTGTGATACTGTTAGGGTCTGTGACGAAACAGACATACTTTGATTAGCATCTGCAATTGACAAGTTAACGTTATAAGCATTTAAGTGAGTACCCTGCTGGTGGCGCAAACCACCGTTTTCTGACAGCATAGATACCCGCATAGGTGAGTTACAATTAATTGCTAACTCTGTATTAGCGAAGCCATCTGAAGAAATAATTAAGTTTTTATTTTCTGCCGTGAACTCACATTTAGGTGAAATGTACCCAACTAAAGTAAGTGCTACTTCATCGTTGCTATATGCATTACATGCAAAGCAACATAATAAATAACCTAGATATTTTTTCATTATTGCCATTTCCTTTGAGCAACTTCGGTAAGACGATTTAATCTTAAGATAAAATAACGGTTTAGTGAGTTTTCA
This sequence comes from Pseudoalteromonas sp. SG44-5, assembly GCF_014164175.1. NCBI lineage: Bacteria > Pseudomonadati > Pseudomonadota > Gammaproteobacteria > Alteromonadales > Pseudoalteromonadaceae > Pseudoalteromonas > Pseudoalteromonas sp. SG44-5. The sequence goes on from NZ_JACJES010000011.1 coordinate 56,072, forward strand.
TTTGCTTACTTATCAAACAACCCTGCAATTAAATGTAATAGTATTAGTACTTAATTTTTATAAATATGCGTACTAAACAATTCACAAGCCTCAACGACCCTTAAATTAAAAACCGTTTTAATGGTGTGTAAAATATGTGTTTATAATTTATAAACAACGTAAAACTAGGTAAACAAAAAATAAACTGTCTTTATTTGATCCTAATAACTTTTATAAACTCTATTAGCTAAACATAATTAAATACCTCGTTCACTTTTCATTCATTTCATGTGTTTTTTTAGCCTGTTTAATTAATAAAAAACAACTTTCCCACTTAAAAAATTCTTTTTAATTAGAGCCTGTTTACCATCTAAGGTTTAATTTTTAGCAATTTGCTTGGCTTTTAGGTTAGACAGAGCCTATGTAATGTCGTTATTTCCCACATACTAGGTGATATAGACGTATAAATGCCAAACACACGCTGATCGAGTAGTTTTGCCAAGGGTGATGAACTATTTTTATCTACATGGGTATAGGTGAGCGGCGGAAGCTTTGCTCGTTTTTACTTATTTTTACTTGGTTTTAAGCTAGTAGAATAAGGAAAAAACAGTTACCGAGCATACTAGGTTACAAATCTCGCACCGCGATTAAAGCCCCCTAGAGTGAAAAAGGTTCAACCATGAACGGTCAATATACCCTAACTACTTTCAATAAATTGCAGGAACCACAACGTAAATTCATTAAAATTAATTCCGTTTGTAACTGTTTCCCTTTCTAAAATCCGCGGCAAATGTTGTCTTGCTTTACTCATCACTATTAAAGCTAAACTCGCCCAATAAGCGAATTAATAAGCAGTACAAACCAATTACTAATTCTCTTTATTTTACTAATTAGTTATTGCCTACCTCAAATGGTCGATGTTCACAGTGACGCGATAAGGGTTAATGTAGATATGGAAAACTCTATTTTTACCCGTGGTAATAATTTCAATTAATCTGACTAATTTAACCAATACACACGTGTTATTGCAGCAACTCAGCATTATTACCTAGCTAAAATTTAACCGTAAGAGTGCCTTTGCACTTCAAAATAAAAAAGGAATAATCATGCGCGAAGCAGTTATAGTTTCTACCGCCAGAACGCCTATGGGCAAAGCCTTTCGTGGTGCCTTTAACGATACCGAAGCGCCTGCATTATCAGGTCATGCAGTTGAGCAAGCCGTTAAACGCGCGGGTATTGATGGTGCTGAGGTTGATGATGTGATCATTGGTTGTGCAGCCCAGCAAGGTACTCAAGGCTATAACTTGGGCCGTTTAACAGCGACCGCTGCAGGCCTACCTAATAGCGTGCCGGGTATGACTCTTGACCGTCAGTGTTCATCTGGATTAATGAGTATAGGTTTTGCGGCGCAAAATATTATGCTTGGTTCAATGGATATTGTGGTTGCCGGTGGCGTTGAATCTATTTCTATGGTGCAAAACAAACACAAAAATACTTATCGTAATATTTCAAAAAAAGTACTGTCGCATTCAGAGCATGCCTATATGCAGATGATCGAAACGGCAGAAGTGGTTGCTAAGCGCTACAACATTTCACGTTTAGCGCAAGATGAGTACAGCTTACAGTCGCAACTGCGTATTGCTACGGCGCAAAAAAACAACCTGTTTGATGACGAAATTGTGCCAATGGCGTCTACTAAATCAGTATTTAACCGCGAAACCAAAGAAGTGACCTTTGAGGACGTATTACTAGCTAAAGATGAAGGCAACCGCCCTTCTACAACTATTGAGAGCCTACAAAGCTTAGAACCGGTGTGGAAAGATGGTCGCGTTATTTCACAAGGTGAATTTATTACAGCAGGTAATGCAAGTCAGTTATCTGATGGCGCATCAGCCTGCGTGGTAATGGACTCACAATTAGCGGCGCAAAAAGGCTTAGCGCCAATGGGTGTGTTTCGTGGTATGGCGGTTGCAGGTTGCGAGCCCGATGAAATGGGTATTGGCCCTGTGTATGCTATTCCTAAGCTATTAAAACAACATGGTTTATCAATTGATGATATTGGTTTGTGGGAAATTAACGAAGCGTTTGCGTGTCAGCTTATTTATTCGCGCGACTACCTAGGTATTGATAACAATAAACTTAACGTTAATGGCGGCGCTATCGCCATTGGCCACCCCTTTGGTATGAGTGGTGCGCGTATGGTGGGCCATGCCCTTATTGAAGGCAAGCGTCGCGGTGTTAAATATGTTGTGGTGAGCATGTGTATTGGCGGTGGCATGGGTGCTGCGGGTTTATTTGAGGTATGCCTGTAAGGCAACCTTAATTTGCACAGCAACATGTTAGTCTAATTTAAGTAAGGAGATATTAATGTCTATACTCGATAGATTTCGCCTCGATGGCCAAGTCGCTATTGTTACCGGCTCAGGGCGTGGCATAGGTGCTGCCATAGCACTGGCATTAGCCGATGCGGGTGCCGATATTGTAGTCACTGCCAGAACCATCGAAGATATTGAACAAACAGCAGCGCAAATACGCCAACGCGGCAGCCGCGCTTTAGTCGTTGCGTGCGATGTACTTGATGAGCAACAACGACAGTCATTAGTTGATAAAACAATTGAGCATTTTGGTCGACTCGATATTTTAGTCAATAACGTCGGTGGCTCAGGCGCAATTAAGCCTACACTTAGCAGCAGCGCAGCAGAGTTAGAAAATTGCTTTAAGCTCAATACCGCTACCGCGTTTGATTTGTCACGTATTAGTGCCCCGCACATGGTAAATACCAGTGGCCAAGGCAGTATTATTAATATTTCATCGGTAGCTGGGCAGTTAGCTCAGCCCGGCTTTATCAGTTACGGCATCGCCAAAGCGGCATTAAATTTTATGACGCTTAATTTAGCGCAAGATTTTGCACCTAAAGTGCGCGTTAATGCAATTAGCGTAGGCTCAACCCTTACCGAAGCACTTAAAGGCGTAATGAATGATGAAATGGAGCAGGCTATTGTTAAACGTACACCTATGAATCGCTTAGGTCAGCCTGAAGATGTAGCGGCTTGTGCGTTATTTTTAGCCTCGCCGGCGGCGGGCTATATCACTGGTGAAATTTTTGGTGTTAATGGGGGACTAACCGACGCGCCAATGCCTATGCCTCGCAGTAGTTTTTAACGTCCTTACTGTATTCAAATAAAGCCCGCTGATTAAGCGGGCTTAGCTTTACAGCCCTTCTTACTCTTTAGTTAATTTTTGAACTCACAGCCTTCGCTAAAAATAACCCCACCAGCCCAGTCGTAATGAGCAATAAAATAAGTAACCTGATGTGCTGGTTAAGCGATTTTTTATCCGTTACATCAGGTTAAGTAATACAATTATTTTATGCGGTTATTTTAGGCTCTTTGGGCATACCTAAGCCACGTTCAGCAATAATGTTACGTTGTATTTCGTTAGTGCCACCATAAATGGTATCTGAGCGAACAAACAAATACATAGCCTGTAAACGGGTTAATGTATAAGGGCCTGACTCTAGTATTTCGGCTTCGGGGCCAAGTACATCCATTGCCAGTTCGCCTAAATCACGGTGCCATGTTGCCCAAAATAACTTATAGATCAGCGCTTCTTTTTGTAAGCCGCCATCACCTGTATCTGAGAGCATACGCATACTGTTGTAGCGCATTATTTTAAGCCCTATATGAGCGTCAGCAATGCGTTGGCGAATAGTTGGATTTTGGCTTTTACCATTGGCTTTGGCTATATCAATAATTTGATTAAGCTCATTTTGAAACTGCATTTGCTGACCTAAGGTCGACACGCCACGCTCAAAATTAAGTAAACCCATAGCAATAGCCCAGCCTTCACCTGGTTGCCCTACAATATCGTCGGCATCACATTCGGCTTGATCAAAAAATACCTCATTAAACTCAGAGGTGCCGGTAAGCTGCCTTATGCCACGCACTTCAATACCTGGCTGATCCATTTTCATTAAGAAAAAGCCTAGCCCTTTGTGAGCGCTAGAATTTGGGTTAGTACGCGCTATAACAAAAATATAGTCAGATTCATGCGCAAGCGATGTCCACACTTTTTGCCCGCTAATAATCCACTTACCTTTGGCTTCGTCAAAATGTGCCTTGGTATTAACATTAGCTAAGTCTGAGCCTGCACCAGGCTCAGAATAACCTTGGCACCAAAGTGCGGTTCCGGCTGCAATGCCTGGCAAGTATTTTTGTTTTTGCGCTTCACTACCAAAGGCAATTAACGTTGGCCCAGCAAGCCCTTCACCTATATGCCCAACACGACCCGGCGCACCGGCGCGAGCATATTCTTCATTAAAAATAACTTGCTGCTCAATAGAGCACCCTCGGCCACCATATTCTTTAGGCCAACCAATGCAGGTCCAACCTCCTTGCGCGAGCTTTTGTTCCCACTTTTTACGCTCCAGAGGAAACATGTGTTCATCCCCTGGGCCACCGCGAAATTTAAGCTGCTCAAATTCACCCACTAAATTCTCAAAGAGCCAAAGTGCCACTTCGGCGCGAAATTTTTCGTCTTCATCACTAAAACTTAATTTCATCTGTTTTACCTTTTTTAGCAGCCGTTTAATCTAATAACAATGTTGCGACGTGTTCACGATGATAAGCAGCATCACCTAAAAATAACTCAGACGACTTGGCTCGTTTAAAATATAAGTGCACGTCATATTCCCAGGTAAACCCTACTCCACCATGAAGTTGCAGCGCATCTCCGGCATTTTTAAAGTAGCCTTCTGAGCAATACGACTTAGCTACGCTGGCTGCTTCGCCTAACTCATCGGCCAACAAACCACCACTGAGCGCCTCCTCTGCTACGCACGCAGCGTAATAAACGGCTGAGCGCGCCACCTCGGTACGCAGCATCATATCTGCCGCTTGGTGTTTAACTGCTTGAAAACCCGCTATAGGCCTACCAAACTGCACTCGCTCTTTGGTGTACTCTACAGTTAAATCTAATACTTGTTGCGAGCCACCTACTTGCTCTGCTGCAATGGCTATAGCAGCTAGTTGCAATACTTTATTTAGCTGTGGCCAAGCATTATTTTCCTCGCCCATTAATTGGCTGCTGCTCACTCGCACATTATCAAACACTATTTCTGCCTGTTTACGTGTTTGATCCATAGTTGGCAACCAAGTGCGCTTTACTCCAGGTGTGTCTGAGTCTATTGCAAATAAACTTATTCCTTGCTCGCCCTCACTGCCTTCACTACGTGCGGCAACTATTAATAATTGCGCCGTGTGGCCATCTAGTACATAACGATATGTGCCATTAAGTACATAATCATCGCCCTGTGCAGTTACAATGCCTTGCACTGCTGTTGCGTCCCACTGGCCATTTTTACTGGTATAGGCAAGCGTAGCGGTTAAACTACCTTCACATATTTGCGTTAAATATTGTTGCTTTTGCTCATCAGTGCCGGCAACTATTAAGGCATTACTGGCTAAACACACGGTTGAAAAAAACGGCGAACATAATAAATAACGTCCCATTTGCTCCAGCATAACCACCAAATCTACATAGCCTAGTCCCATGCCGCCATATTCTTCCGGTATATGAATTGCCTGCCAGTACATTTCTTCGCAAATACGTTGCCATATTTGTGGATCAAAGCCTTGCTCAGTGTCCATTGCGCTGCGTATTGCATTCGATGACGATACTTCAGCTAAGAAGGCTTGCGCAGTATCGCGGATCATTTTCTGCTCTTCGGTAAATGAAAATTCCAAATGTTTGCTCCTTCTAAAATTTTACTGTTGCAAAAAATGCTTTATCAGTTCTGCTTTAACTACTTTGTTAGAAGCATTTACTGGCATTGCGTCAATTATTTTGATTTTTCTGGGTACTCGATAATTTGCCATGCGCTCACGACACCAAGTCATTAACGTTGCCTCATCAAGTTCTGCTGATGATTTTAAAGTAATAAATGCACAGCCAACTTCTCCCATGCGCTCATCTTTAATTCCTACCACTGCAACTTGTGCAATAGCGCTGTGCTCAATAAGTACTGCCTCTATTTCTGCCGGATAACAATTAAATCCGCCCGAAATGTACATATCTTTTAGTCTGTCGGTAATGCTTAAATAGCCATTTTTATCTAAATGCCCAACATCGCCGGTGTGCAGCCAATTGTCTTTATCTATGGTTTCGGCGGTGGCTTGTGGTTGCTCAAAATACCCTTTCATTACATGAAAACCACGAATACAAATTTCGCCAGTTTCATTAGCACCGAGTATTTCACCCTGCTCAGACATTATTGCTATTTCGGTGCCTTCAATTGCGCGGCCACTGGTACTGGCGATGGTGGCAACGTCGGTATCAATGCCACAAATACTTGCTAAACCACCGCACTCAGTTAATCCATAGGCTGTGGTTACCACTTTAAAACCTAATAACTCACGCATTCGCTCTATTAAAATAGGCGGAATAGTTGCAGCGCCAGTAACGGCTATGCGCAGGCTACTTAAGTTAGCGCTTGCCAACTGTGGATGAGCAAGCAATGATAAATAAAGTGTTGGTGGCCCAGGTAATACGGTTATTTTATCTTGGCTAATTCGGGCAAGTACATCATCGGCGTCAAACACTGCTTGTGGTAAAATAGTCGCGCCTGCTAATAAACAACTTACCCATCCGGCTTTATAACCAAAGGCATGAAAAAACGGATTAACCACTAAATAGCGATCGCCAGGTACTATGCCTAAGGTTTTTACAAATACGCTAAACGCTTTAATTATTGCCCCATGGCGGCTCATAACACCTTTGGGTTTGCCTGTAGTGCCAGAGGTAAACATAAGATCAGACAAATTATCTGCACCAACCCCTAAGGCAATTTCACGGGCACTGCGCTCATCTATGCTGTCTTTTCTGGCTAAAAAGCTTTGCCAATCACAACAAATATCAAGTGGCTCCCCTTTACGTGGGGTTAAGGTTACAATCGACAGTTGCTGTGGAGTGAATAATTTTGCCAATTCGCCGGGGTAGTCACTTTTTAAAAAGTCACCAACACTAAACACTAACTTTGCGCCACTGCGATTTATAATTTCAGCCGCTTCAACTGCTTTCATACGGGTATTGATAGGTACTAACACTGCTCCGGCCATTTGCAAACCAATCGCGGCAAGCACCCAGCGCCCAGAGTTTGCTCCCCAAATAGCCACGCGATCGCCCGGTTTTATTCCAAAAGCAATAAGTGCACGGCTAACATTTAAACTCTCAGTAGGTAAGTCTTGATAGGTTATTTTTGCTTCGCCATCTTCAATGGCAGTAAGTTGTCCATGGCGCTTTGCAGCAGCAAACACTAATTTAGGAATACTATCCACTTCGCTGCTAATGCCAGGGTCTAATGAATTATTGATCGTCATATGCAATTCTCTAGTCATTAGCTTCTGCGCCGCGGTTAGCTGTAATGTGATTAGCCGCAACGTAACCAAAGGTCATAGCTGGGCCAATTGTTGCACCCGCGCCTGGGTAACTTGTGCCCATAACTGAGGAGGAACTATTACCTATGGCATAAAGTCCTGCAATGGGCTCACCCGATGGGCGCACCACTTGGGCATACTCATTAGTAAGCAAGCCACCTTTAGTGCCAATATCGCCCGGATGAATTTTTAATGCGTAATAAGGGCCTTTTGTTAGCGGTGCTAAACAAGGATTAGGTTTTACTTTGGTGTCGCCGTAATAACGGTCAAACACATTACCGCCACGGTCAAAGTCTTCATCTACACCCGTTGCTGCGTAGTGGTTCATCTTTTGTACTGTTTGTGCTAATCCATCAGCATCAATATTAACTAGTTTTGCCAGCTCTGCTAAGCTATCGGCTTTAAAATAAACCGAGCCTAACCAGGCTTTGGGCGCTCTGCTATCTGGCATAATTTTGCCAGGCATCAGTGGTCCCATAGCGTATTCATGGCGAAAATGGCCATCAAAAACCACCCAAGCAGGAATAGAATTACCCATTTTTTGATGATTACGATACATAGCATCACCAAATTCTAAATAAGGCGCTGCTTCGTTAAAAAACCGTTGCCCTGCACCATCAACAACAATAGCACCAGGAAAGGCTCGCTCGGCAAATAAACCACGAGCGTTGCGCTCTTTAGGTACATTTAAGGTAGGTGTCCACCAGCACCAATCAAGTAAATCGGTGGCTGCACCTAGTTTTTGCCCCGCTTCTAATGCCGCGCCAGTGTTACCGCCTTTAGGTGTTGCACTCCAGCTTTGTTGTGACGGTGCCGGTAAATATTTTTCACGTAATGCTTGATTTTGCTCAAAGCCACCACTGCCCATTATTACGCCATAACGCGCATTTAATGTAAGTTCTTGGCCATCGCGTAGCACTTTAATACCAGTCACTTTGTCGTTATTAATAACAAAGTCGGTAAACTCTGTATCGCGCCATAATGGAATATTACGATCGCATAACGAGTGGCGCAGTGATGCCACTAAACTCGCGCCTAACCCTGCTCTGCGATCGCGGCGTCCTTTTTTACGCTGCTTAAAGTCCAATTTATAACGTAGCATTAAACCAATTATCATCAGCATCCAGCCGCGCTCCTTCGACACTGCTTTATGTGCTTGGCGCGCAGTCCACGACATTTTCCCCATCAGTAATGCATTACCGGCAGCAGGCTGTTGGTTATCCATTTCATCGCCCAGCCCTGTGGTATCGTATAGCTCTGGATCCATACTACGCCCACCCGGTAATGAGCCTTCAAGGTGTTGATAGTAATCGGGGTACTTATCGGCAACCGCAAATTTAACGCGGCTATTAGCTTGCAGCTCGCGCAGCATTTTTGGTGCATTATCTAAATAGGCACGAATACGCGTCTCATCAACACTGCCTTGGCTGGCCGCTTTAATATAAGTGAGTGCTGCTTCATAGCTGTCTTTGCCGCCAAGTGCACGAAATTCATCGTTATTTGGGATCCAAATACCACCTCCAGATATTGCAGAGGTGCCTCCGTATTTATCGGTTTTTTCAACAATAAGTACTGAGTTACCCTGATCGGCGGCAAACAGTGCTGCAGTCATTGCACCCGCTCCCGAACCGACAACAATTACATCGTAATTTTTTTCAACATCATTGGCTGTGGTCATCTACCTTCTCCTGTTCAATTATTTTTATTCACTAATGACTAATCTGCGCTTTATTGGCTTTTTTAACGGCGATTAACATTTATTGATAAAGCTTTGTTTTTAATTTGTTTCTTAAAATTTTACCAGCCGGATTACGCGGTAATTTATCTTCCATAAGATGAATTTTCTGCGGTACTTTATATTTAGCCAGTCGTTGTGCTACATGTGCGAGCAATTGCTGCTCTTCAATAAACTCGCCTTCTAATGGGCAAACAACAGCAATAACGGCCTCACCGGTTTCTTCATCTGGAATACCAAACACTGCTACTTCGGCTACCGCAGGGTGTTCAAGCAAACACGACTCTACTTCGGCTGCGGGAATATTTTCCCCCGCGCGGTTAATCACATCTTTAATACGGTCAACAATAAACAAAAAGCCTGCGTCGTCTATATAGCCCAAGTCGCCGGTATGTAACCACCCAGAGCGTATTGCATCTTGAGTTGCTGTTAAGTCGCCAACATACTGATCCATTAAAGTAATACCGCGCATACATACTTCGCCCACGCTATTGCTAGGTAACGACTGTCCATCTGCTGCGCAAATACGTACTTCCATAATGGGCGAAATAAGCCCAGAGCTTTTGGGTGCATGACGAAATAAATCGCCAGACGCGGCTGCGCCCACGCCATTGGTTTCGGTCATACCAAAGCCAATTCCTATCATTTGCTCAGGTAGGCTAGACAGCGTTTTATCAATTAAGCTGGCTGGTAGTCCTGCGCCGCCAAAACCTAAGCCACTAAACGAGGCCATAACTTCTGCACTATGAAAACTCGGCTCTCGTAATAACTGCATCACCATAGATGGCGCACCATTAAATTGTGTTACTTGCTCTTTTTTGATCAGTTCAATTGCCTCTAGCGGATCCCACTTATGGGTAAACACTAAGCGCCGCCCGCCACGTAATGCCGACAATAACTGGGCATGTAAACCACTTACATGAAATAACGGCACCGCGGTTAAAATAGTAGGCACCAGTCCTTTTTCCATAATTAGCGCTAATGCTTTAGGTGAGGTCATTGCCGATATTGCACCAATAAAGTCAATATTATAAAGTGCTTGGCACACTGCAATATGGCTCGACTCAACCGCTTTAGCCACGCTGGTCGCACCTGAGGTAAACAGTACTAAAGCCGCATCGGTCGCTGTTATTGTGGGTGGTTCAATGCTGTGTGCTGAATAATTAAGCGCCTCTGTAAAGTCTATTGCTGCAGCAGATTGCGATAAATCTAATGCTGTATCGTTTAATACTAAGGTATCGGTTAACCACTCATTACTTTGGCTAATTCGCTGCCATCTTGGGCCATCACAAATTAATAATTTAGGCGTAATACCATTAAGTGCAGTTATTAGCTCTTGCTGCATCCCAAAACTGTTGAGTGGTGCAGGTACTGCACCTATCAATGCTATCGCGCAAAAAGCAATAACCCACTCAGGTCGGTTACGCATTGCAATAGCAACACGATCCCCTTGCTTTATGCCATGTTGCTGCAAGTAACTGGCAACATTATCAACGTGTTGAAAAAACTGTTTATAGCTGCAGTGCTCTCCCTGATAAACCAAAAATGATTGCTCATCAGTGCGCCTTGCATCATTAATCACTTGCGCTAAATTAAGCGGCGCGTTGCAATACACCTGATAACTTTGACCATTGATTTGCTTATTAGTGATTTCAAATGGTGCGCCAGGTGCCATTAATTGTGATTTAGTGGCAGTGACTAAATTAAATAAACTCATAATGTATTCCCAGCTGCTAATTTTTTGTCCGTGAGTAAGTAACTATTAATGCCTGAATCAGTTTTACGCTGACAAAATAATTCATCATTACTTTCTAACCAATTTAGGTGCGCTAAGGTTTCGCCCAATGCCATCATACTTTCTATGGGTGAAAGAGCGCGTTTAAATAAATGCTTCATTGCCTGATAGGCATTAAATTCAGGAGCTTGCAGTGCAAATGCTCTTAATATATCTAACTGCTCAAAATGATGATCAATCAACTGTTGTACTCGTAAATGCATGTGGCGAAATACTGGGCCATGGGCTGGTAATACTAAGGTTTGTGGGTCGAGCGTTTGTAGCTTTTCAAGCGAACGTAGCCAGTTTTTTAATGGCTGACCTTGCGGCTCTAACTCAGACACTAAAATATTTGAACTAATATTGGGCAATAACTGATCGCCAGCTAGCAGTAGCTTGTCGGCTTCACAATAAAGGCACGCATGCTCTGGCGAATGCCCCTCCCCTATGACTATTTGCCAACGGCGCTTACCTATGGTGAGCACATCCCCTTCACGCAGACGATTAAATGACGGCGGGCTAAATTTTATAAAGGGATCTTTACGGCAACTAGTAATGATCACGTCTAACTCATCTCGTGGTAAACCTGCACTATGATAAAAATCTAACTGGTTGTCACTGCCTAGTGCTACGGTGTTATTACTCAGCGTTTTTAGCATGTAAAACTCACCAAAAGTCATATATAGCGGCACATTAAACGTGGCCATTAACCAACTAGCTAGGCTGCTATGGTCATAATGAAAATGCGTACAAATAACGCCTTTAATTACTTTTTTGTTGCAATGTTGTTCTATTACCGTTAACCACAATTGCCGTGTTGTGTCATTATTAAGCCCGGTATCGAGAATATACCAACCGTCGTTATCTTCGAGTAAATAAAGATTTATATGATCCAACGACATCGGCATAGGCATACGTAACCACAACAAACCTTCAGCTATCTCCACTACCGAACCATCCGCATTGGGTGGAGTAATTGGATATTCTAAAAGGCTATGCAGCTGATGGCCTTGTGATTCTTTGGGTAAAATCATCGATTTCATTATTTCTCCAAAAATAAGTGATCAGCGCGTTTATATTTTCTTAACTTAATAAGAAGCCATTTAGCGATTCTGTAATACGTCCAAAAGGACGATGCTGAAATTATTAGCAAAGTTAAGGTAGCTTAAAACAATATCAAAAAGAGAGTGCAATAAATGCAAGTAGGTCAAAGTTCATTAAGCGCAGGTCGGACTCGTCTGACGCTATTATTGCTTTCTATTATTTACGTTTTTTCGTATATCGATCGCAATTTAATTGCCATTGTTCTTGAGCCAATTAAATTAGAGTTTGGCGTATCAGATACTATTATGGGCGCGGTGAGCGGCCTTGCATTTGCCGTTTTATACTCTGCGGTTAGCTTTCCGTTAAGCCGTATGGCCGATAGAGGCACCGACCGTAAAAATATTATTGCGGTATGTTGTGGGCTCTGGAGCCTTGCCACTATGGCCAGCGGTGTTGTTACCCAATTTTGGCAATTTGTAGTTGCCCGTATGACAGTTGCCATTGGTGAAGCAGGCGGTACATCACCGTCTATTTCTATGGTATCTGATTTATACCCTCCACATCGTCGCTCATTTGCAATTAGCTTATATATGCTTGGCCCACACATTGGTTTGTTAGCCGCCATGGCATTAGGTGGTTGGATAGCCCAAGAGCACGGCTGGCGCGCAGTATTCATCTTTTTCGGTATTCCAGGGCTATTACTAGCATTGCTACTTTATGTTTTTGCAAAAGACCCTGGCTTAGGTGTTTATGACACCGACGCTGAGCGTAATATTCGTGCCCAACCGCAAGAAAACTTTTTCCGTGCTGTTGCCGATATTATGAAACTAAAAGGGTTTTTCTTAATTTGTATGGGTACTGCCGTTGCTGGCATGGTCGGCTATGGTTACGCCATTTGGGCCCCTACTTTTATGGTACGCAATTACGATATGTCACTTTCACATGCAGGCCTTACCTTTGGTATAGCCAGTGGTGTTTTTGCTGCTACTGGGTCAATGTTTAGCGGTTATTACTGCGACAAACTAAGCCAAAAAGACTGTCGTTGGCAATTACGTATGCCTGCGATTGGCGTATTAATTAGTATTCCTTTTGGCTTGGCTTTTTTACTTTGGCCTGCCGGCGCCTTTTGGCAATTAGGGAGCCTTAAAATACCGCACGCGATTATATTTGCTGCTGGCTTTAGCTTTTTTAATAGCTGGTGGCCAACACTTGCATTCGCTGCAGTGAGCCATTTAGTTAACAGCTTTCAAAGAGCTACTAGCATTGCAATCTTAAGTTTATTTTTAACCTTTTTTGGTGCCGGTATTGGCCCATTGCTAACCGGTACACTCAGTGACTTATTTTCTGTTGGTGATGCGGGTGAAGGCCTTAAGTACGCCATTGCAGTGATGATTGCTTTATCGTTGTTTTCGGTTTGGTTTTACTACAAAGCCATTGGCCCTTATCAACAACGAATAGCAAGTAAAGTAAGTGATAACGATAAAACAGCGCAATCTTATAATAATAAAGCAGATTGCACCTCAGACAATAATTCAAGTACATCTACTACCTAAATATAAAAAGGAATACTTATGGCCACTACACAAGATTATCGCCTCGGCGATTATACATTCCCAAGAGGTTGGTTCATGATAGCTACGGCTGAAGAGATCAACACGCATAAGCCCCTAGCCGTACGGTTTTTTGGTCGCGATTTCGCACTATATCGCGGTAGAGCAACAGGTCGAGTGGTACTACTCGACGCATATTGCCCGCATATGAAAACGCATTTAGCCGCCGAAAATGATACCTCTTACGTTATTATTGATGGCGGTGGTACCAACATCGAAGGCGATAGCATTCGTTGTCCTTATCATGCATGGCGTTTTGGCCCTGATGGCCAATGTGACGACATTCCTTACCACGACGGACCAATCCCAAAAACAGCCTGTATTAAAGCGTGGCCTGTGGCCGAGAGCATGGGTGCAATTTGGATATGGCACGATCCTGAAAATGGCGATCCTGAGTGGGATCACCCAAGTTTGCCACAATGGGACGATAAAGCGTGGGTACATTGGCGCTTTGACGACTTGGGAATACTTGAGCAGCATCCGCAAGAAGTTATTGATAACATTTGTGATTATAGCCATTTAGCACCAATTCACGGCTCTACCGTACAGCGCTACGAAAATGAATTTGATGGCCACGAAGCAATTCAACGTCAATGTGGTCCGCACCGTACTTTAGTAGGCGAAGATGGCGCAAGCCCAGTGCTGCATACAATAACTAAATACCATGGTCCGGGCGTATTAATTTCACATTTGACTGGCTATTACGAGTCTTACTTAATGATAACACATACCCCTGTAGAGGATGGTTCAATTAGAGTTTGGCACGCATTATTAGTTAAATCACCGGGTGGCAATGAAGTAGCCACAGTAGAGGATGAAGTAGCAGCACGCCAGTTCCAAGACGCAAGTAAGTTTGCATTTATGCAAGACTTCCAAGTGTGGACAAATAAAGCACCTTGTTTTAATGGGTTGTTTTTACCAAGTGATGGCCCGTTTATGAAAGCGCGTATTTGGTACAAACAGTTCTTTAATCCAAGAGCGCGTAAAGAAGAGTTCCAAAGCAAAGTAAATGGCGTATATGTGCCTAAAGGCACCGTAGCTTATACCCAAGACTAATCTATTTTTAAATAAATTATAGATACAAAAAAGAGCCCCTACTTAAAAAGTAGGGGCTCTTTTTAGCTGTAACTCTTTATTAAAATGAGTAAGTTATTTCTGCTCCATAAGTTACTGGGTCGCCATAGTAATTTAAGCCACCAATGAATACCCCTGACGAATCACCCAACGGCACACCGTTAATTCGGTACTCTTCGTCGGTCATGTTTTTACCCCAAATAGAGGCACTAAAGTCACTGCCGGCAATTCTTTTAAGTGAAACTCGGGCGTTAAGTAAGTTGTATTTTTCAATACGAGTATATTGGGCCGAAGGTTGGTTATGAAACGCAAAGTGATCGTCCACAAAGCTGTAGTCGGCACCGGCGCTAAATTCACCAAGGGCTGTTTCACTAATGTAATTTAACCCAAACGACCATTTATTTTTTGGACTATAGGGAAACTCGGCACTGTCGGTAACATCGTTTGCTACCCCAGTGTACACATCGTAAGTAATAAACTTGTCGTATTTAGGGTCTAACAAACCGTAATTAAAGTTTAGCGTTAAATCATCGGTTAATGCCGCTACCAATTCAAACTCTAACCCCGCCACTTTTGCCGATCCTGCGTTTTGAATATCTGAGTACGCACCTAAGTATTCCGACATTTGCATATTGGTAATATCGTTATAAAACACCGCTATATTGGCTTGAATACGTTGATCTAACCAACGCGATTTAAGGCCCCATTCGTAGGCAATTACTTCCTCTGGTGCATAGGGTTTTACTGCTAATGCTTGCGTTGCTGCTTCACCGTTAAAACCACCCGCTTTCCAGCCTTGTGATACTTTTACATAGCTGTGAATATTGTCTGCTAGCTCATAATTAAGTGATGCCATAGCCGAGGTGTTATTCCAAGTATCGCCCGCTGTGGTGTATGGCAGTGGGAAAAAATAAGCAAAGCTAAAGTCATCTGGGTGTTCTATATAAAATGATTTTTCTTCTGTGGTCCAACGCAGACCCCCTGCCAACATTAGCTTGCCGCTTAGTCGATATTCTACATTACCATAAGCGGCAACCGAGGTAGACTCAACACCATAATAGTTATTCACTGTGCCAAAACCCAGTACATACGGGTTGTTTACATCAGATTCTTCTTTAAAGTAAAACAAGCCTGCAACGTAGGTTAAATTATCTATATCGCCAATAAATTGTAGCTCTTGTGATACTTGCTCATGCTCTACATGGCGGTAGGTATGAAAGCCAAGAAAATCAGCGCCATCGTAGTCATTGCCATCATCGTAATCTATTTCACGTAGTGCCGTAATTGACTTAATAGTTAAGTTATTACTTTGCTGCCATGTAACTGTAAGTGCATGGCCCGAGCTTTTAGAGCGATCAAATATAGCGCCATCTAATGCAGCACTTTCTTGGCGATCTTTCGTATCTTCTGGCATTGCACCGGCAATATAGACTTGGCCCAACGGAGGAGTGTTTTTTTTATTACTGCTATCGTAAGTGTAGTAAAACTCTAGATTATCGCTGTGCTCATACAAGGCACCAAAACGCAGTGAGGTAGAATCAAGCTCTTTAAACTTATCAATATCAGAACTTGTCGAAAGGTTATCGTAAAAGCCGTCGCGCTGTTTTTTATTAGCGGTAAAATTAAAACTGAGTTTGTCGTTAATTTGCGCCGAGTCGGCAGTAACATAAACATCTGTCATACCGTAGTTACCTGCCCCTACGCGTACTTCGCCGGTAAACTCACCACTGGGTTTACGCGTTACAATATTAAGCGCCCCACCTATTGTATTTTTACCATAAAGCGTCCCCTGCGGCCCGCGCAGTACTTCAACGCGCTCTATAGCGGCTACATCAAATAAACCACCGACATTTTTAGATACAAATACCCCGTCTATATACACACCAGTGGTGGGCTCCCAGGTAACCGCAGGGTTAATTGTAACCGAGCCACGAATAGCAATTGTAGCACCAGTACTGCCGCCTGGAGTTTCTGATATTTGCATGTTTGGCGTATATACACTGAGATCTTCAACATCAGTAATGCCTTTATCGGCCAATGCTTGGGCATTAAACACGGTAACTGCCGTAGGTAGCTCTTGTAAGTTTTGTACCCGCTTTTGCGCGGTTACTTGGATCACTTCCAAACCTTCTTTTTTAGTACTTTGCTCTTGAGCCGCTAGTGTCGAATTTGCCATGCTAATTAAGGCTAACGCTATCGCTGCATTTAGTGGTTTTTTATTAATATTCACTATTTAGTCCTTGTTTAAAATTGAACGCGAGTAAAATTAACTAACAGGAATATCGCCAGTTACGCGCGCTGTACCTAACACTACATAAGTTAATTTTGAGACCGCTTTGCACGGCCTAAAAACTTAACGTATTGCGTTTTCATAATTACAAAAAGCAAATTGCTGTATCACGTTATAATCGCGTGTTTATCAACAATAAATGTAAGGTTTTTATCCTCGCACACTATTACAAAAACTAAATAGTCCGCATGAACGATAACTAAAAATAATGAGGAATAACAAAGACTAAAAGGCAGGAATTAATAAGTAATATTAGGCACTGTTATTATTAAAGTAACAGTGCCGGTTAACGTCAGTCGGCCGTTACTTGCGCGACCATCATAGCTTTAAATTGCTCATGATGCGGCGGTAATAAGCCCCACTCACCACGAGGGTCGTGTTTTGGGGCAACAAATACAGTACGCTGATGGCTAAAGGCTAAAAAGCCTTCACGACCATGATAATGCCCCATACCCGATGCACCTACGCCACCAAATGGCGCATCGTGCATTGCCGCATGCATTAAGCAATCATTTATCGCTACTCCACCCGATGAAGTGTTTGCTAAAAGCTTACTCAGCTCTGCGTCATTTTCGCCAAAATAATACAGCGCTAGTGGTTTAGCACGGCTGTTAATATCGTTAATAACGCCATCTATATCATCATAAGGAAGTAGCACTAATGCAGCGCCAAATATTTCTTGCTGCATAATATCCAGCTCTTTATCTGGGGATATAACTAATTGCAGTGGTAAACGTTTATCGCTTGTGACCAACTCTGCTAAATTAGCAACCTCATGACTACTAAGAACTTGGCATCCAGCATCGCGAGCTTGCTCAACTAAATCGACAACTCGCTGGCAATGTTGGCGGTTAACGCTAGGTACAAAATCTGGATTATGAGTGATTTCTGGATAAAAGTGACGAAAATTTTCGAGTAATAATGCAGCCACTTGATCAAGCTTATTACGCGGTACATAAACAATGTCAGGGCTAACACACACTTGGCCGCCATTATTACTTTTTGCTAAAGCTAAGCGTTTGCAACTTTCGCTTAAATCGCAATCGTGGCTAAGCACTGCCGGCGATTTACCGCCAAGCTCTAAGGTAACTGGCACTAAATTTTTAGCCGCTGCCGCCATAATTTTTTTACCTACTTGGGTACTACCAGTAAATACTAAATGATCGAACGGCAGTTCGCTAAATTTAGCACCAGTGTCGGCGCCACCTGTAACTACACTCACTAGTAATGGGTCTATGTGTTTGGCAAATAATTGCGCTACTAAGGCCGCTGTTTTAGGCGTGACCTCAGATGGTTTAAGTATGGCGCGGTTACCCGCCCCTAATACACACGCCAACGGGGCAAATAAGGTATAAAGTGGCGCATTCCAAGTACCTATAATACCCACACTGCCTTTAGGTTGGTATTCAACCCGTGCGGTACTACCGAGTTGATCATAAGGGGCAAACACTTCGCGGCTTTCACTTTTAAGCCATGGTTCTAAGTTGTCGCGGGTATATTTAAGGCTGGCTAGCGAGCCGAGCACATCATTCATAATAGAAAAGCCTTGGCTGCGACCATTAAAGTCAGCTTCTATTGCCTCGGCAAATGCTTGGTGATGCTCTACAAGTAAATTTATAACTTGTTGAATACGCTCTCGCCTTTGCGCTACAGTTACCAACATTTGCAATTTATGCGCTTGTTGCTGATGCTGCAGCAAAGCTGCCATTGAACCTGAATCTTTGCTGTTCATGCACTATATCCTTACTAGGTTTTACACTTGCCTGGCGAACAATATTTGCTTACACACCATATTGCAGCTTTTGCATTGCAAGTAAACTAATTGAGCTGTGCTTCCTTTCTAGCTGTTTTTACTCAAATAAACCTCGTCCACTTGGACGAGCTCTCGTATTTAAATTATTTAATGTACGGTTGCTGCAGTCACTATTTTGCCCTATTTAAATAGGCCACTTAAAGCTAACCTTCGCAATAAAACTTAACCGCTGTTTAATATAAAATAACCTAAATAAATTGCTGAGTAATCATATAAATAGCAAATGCCTGTGTTGTTTAGTCCATTAAGACGATGATGAAAAATAGCCAGATCATGATACTGAAGTTATATAACAGTAATAAGGCGAGTTAACATGGCACAAGCAGAATTTGATAGTCAGGCATTTAGACAGGCGCTCGGTAGTTTTACTACTGGCGTAACAATTATTACTGCCACCGCTCCAGATGGCACCCCTGTTGGTCTTACCGCAAACAGCTTTAATTCTGTTTCGTTAGACCCACCTATGGTGCTATGGAGCTTGGCAAAAACCTCTCTTAGTGTGGCTGCCTTTAGCGAGGCCGAGCACTGGAACGTTCATGTTCTCTCGCAGCACCAACAAGAGCTGTCAAATAAATTTGCCGCAAAAGGCGAAGACAAATTTAATGACACTAATCTCGAAGCGGGGATTAGCTCTGCACCACTTATTGCCGATTGTAGCGCGCGTTTTCAGTGTCGTAATATGGTAACGCACGATGGGGGTGATCACCTTATTTTTATAGGTGAAGTACTGGGGTTTGATCATCAAGCACTACCGCCACTGGTGTTTCAGCAAGGTCAGTACGCAATGACTGCACGTAAACCGTGGGCAGCGGTTAACTTATCTAGTGAACCTACAGCGCCGCAGTGCAGCTACAACGAAGATTTACTAGGTTA
Organism: Pseudoalteromonas sp. SG44-5; assembly: GCF_014164175.1. Taxonomy (NCBI): domain Bacteria; kingdom Pseudomonadati; phylum Pseudomonadota; class Gammaproteobacteria; order Alteromonadales; family Pseudoalteromonadaceae; genus Pseudoalteromonas; species Pseudoalteromonas sp. SG44-5. The sequence continues at coordinate 75,697 of NZ_JACJES010000011.1, forward strand.
CTTGCTTGGGCGTTCACATTTTCAAATGCTGTACCGCATGCGTAAAGTACTCGATGAGCAAGCGCTGGAAGATTCACACTTTTTTGCATTATCGGTATTAAATATTCAGCAAAATCTGAGTTTAGAGCAGCTAAATACCCACCTTGATTATACCGGCCACAGTGTCAATCTTGAAGATATGGCCTTTTTAGAAAAGCAGGATCTTATTTGCCAAAAAAGCGAAGACAATTACCAACTTACCACCGCTGGGCGAGAAACCTCACTACACCATATTGCGCAAGCAAAAGTAATTGAAGAAGAGCTCATTACAGAGCTTGGTGCAGGCGACGTAATGGCATTAAAGCTATTACTTAAACGCCTTATTCATCAAACCGATCCTGGCTTACCTGATCTTTGGTCTACAGAGGATAAAAGCGCATGAGCGAACTACACCAGCATTTAGCACAAATTCTTTATGATGCGCAGCAACAGCGCACACCTATTGCGCCATTAATTAAAAATAACCCTGAGCTTACAATCGACGATGCCTATCAAGTGTCGTTAAAAACACTGGCAATACGCACTCAGGCTGGCGAAAAAATCATTGGTAAAAAAATTGGTGTTACCAGTGAAGCAGTGCAAAAAATGCTTAATGTGCATCAGCCCGACTTTGGCTTTTTAACCAACACTATGCACCACCCTGATGGCAGTAATATTAGCCTTAAAAAATCACATTTAATTCAACCACGCGCCGAAGGCGAAATTGCGTTTTGCCTTAAACACGACTTACAAGGCCCAAACGTTACCGCAGAGCAAGTACTTGCTGCGACTGATTGGGTGGCACCGTGTTTTGAAATTGTTGATTCGCGTATCGAAAACTGGCAAATCACCATAGTTGATACCGTGGCCGATAACGCCTCATGCGGGGTATTTGTAATTGGTGATAAACATACCGACCCTAGCACACTCGATTTAGCTGCAGCCACTATGGTAGTTAAACACAATGGTAAACAAGCAGTAACCGGTGTGGGCTCAGCAGTACAAGGGCATCCTGCGCAAGCAGTTGCATGGCTGGCAAATACGCTAGGCGAGTATGGTATAGAGTTTAAAAAAGGCGAAATTATTCTGTCGGGAGCTCTGGCTCCTCTAATAGATGCTAACAGCGGCGATCATTTTAGTATGGAGATCGAAGGTCTCGGTTCATGCTCTGTCAGCTTTTGCGATTAACAGTTAACCCACGAGGGAAGTAACATGAAAAAGATTAAATGCGCCCTGATCGGTTCAGGAAACATTGGTACTGACTTACTTTATAAGCTCAAACGCAGTGAGATATTAGAACCCGTTTGGATGGTAGGCATAGACCCAGACTCAGAAGGCTTAGCGCGCGCACGCGAATTAGGTATTAAAACCACCGCTGAGGGTATTGATGGCTTAATACCGCATATTGAAGCCGATGAAATCAAAATTGCTTTTGATGCAACCTCAGCCTACGTGCATGGTGAAAACTCAGCTAAAGTGAATGCAAAAGGCGTGTTGATGATAGATTTAACCCCGGCGGCTATTGGCCCTTTTTGTGTGCCTCCGGTTAACCTAAATCAACTTAATGCTGATATTAAAAACGTTAACATGGTGACCTGTGGCGGCCAAGCAACTATTCCTATGGTTGCTGCGGTATCGCGCGTACAGCCGGTTGAATATGGTGAAATTGTTGCCACTGTTTCATCAAAATCAGTTGGCCCAGGTACACGCCAAAATATTGATGAATTTACTCGCACTACCTCAGGCGCAGTGGAGCAAATTGGTGGCGCTAAAAAAGGCAAAGCCATTATTATAATTAACCCTGCTGAGCCACCATTATTAATGCGCGACACCATCCATTGCTTAACCGAAACAGAGCCAGATCAAGCCGCTATCACTGCATCTGTGCATGAAATGATTGCTGAAGTACAAAAGTATGTTCCAGGCTATAAACTAAAAAATGGCCCGGTGTTTGATGGTCGTAAAGTGTCTATATTTTTAGAGGTTGAAGGTTTGGGCGATTACTTGCCTAAATATGCCGGTAACCTTGACATAATGACCGCGTCGGCCGCGCGTACTGCAGAAATGTTTGCACTACAAATGCTAGGTCAATCGCCATCAGATAGTCAATCTTAAGGAGTAATATCATGGATTTAAAAGGTAAAAAAGTTACCCTGCACGATATGTCATTACGTGATGGTATGCATGCTAAGCAACATCAAATTAGCTTAGATGAAATGGTGTCTATTGCCACTGGCTTAGATCAGGCGGGCATTCCTTTAATTGAGGTTACCCATGGCGACGGTTTAGGCGGCTCTTCACTTAATTATGGTTTTCCTGCTCATACCGATGAAGAATACCTAAGTGCTGTAGTGCCAAAAATGACCCAAGCTAAAGTCTCAGCGTTATTAATTCCGGGCATAGGAACGGTTGATCACTTAAAAATGGCTTATGATCATGGCGTAAGTACAATTCGAGTGGCTACTCACTGTACTGAAGCTGACGTTTCAGAGCAGCATATTAGCGCAGCGCGTAAAATGGGTTTAGATACCGTTGGCTTTTTAATGATGGCACATATGATCAGCCCAGAGGAGCTACTTGCACAGGCTAAACTAATGGAGTCTTACGGTGCTAACTGTATTTACTGTACGGATTCTGCTGGTTACATGTTGCCCGACGACGTAAGTACCCGTATTGCGTTACTGCGCAGCGAACTTAACAGCGAGACCGAAATTGGCTTTCATGGTCATCATAATTTAGGCATGAGTATTCCAAATTCGCTGGCGGCAATCGAAATGGGCGCTAACCGCATCGATGGTTCGGTGGCCGGTTTAGGTGCCGGTGCAGGTAATACGCCGTTGGAAGTATTTACCGCGGTACTTGATCGTATGGCAGTTAATCACGGTATTAATTTATACAAAATTATGGATGTTGCTGAAGACTTAGTCATGCCAATGATGGATCAACCTATTCGTATTGACCGAAACTCATTAACTTTGGGTTATGCAGGTGTTTATTCGTCATTTTTATTATTTGCAGAACGCGCCGAGAAAAAATACGGTGTACCTGCACGTGATATTTTACTTGAACTCGGGCGCTTAAAAACCGTAGGCGGACAAGAAGATATGATAGACGACACCGCAATGACTATGGCTAAGGCCTTAAAGGCGGCGAAAGCTTGAACATAAAAAAATCTAATTGGCGCCAACATGCTTTATTGTTGGTGCTTACTTTATTTTATATAGAAAGTTTTGTTGGGCGACAAATTATGGCGGTGATGATTGAACCCATCAAAGCTGAATTTGGCGCCTCAGATGCGCAAATGGGCTTATTAACTGGCCTAGGTTTTGCCATTGTATTTACTTTAACCGGTTTATCGGCCGGCAGACTTGCTGACAAAGTGAGCCGCACACGTTTGTTAGCCGCCAGCGCATTAGTGTGGGGCATTATTACAGCACTTAGCGGCATAACTGCAGGCTTTATTAGTTTACTAATAATGCGTATGTTGGTGGCAGTAGCTGAAGCACCGGTTACTTCGGCCTCTTTATCGTTACTTTCGGACAGTTACCCGGTTGAGCGACGCTCATTTGCGATTAGCTGTTTTACCTCTGGCGCTACCTTTGCCGCCATTATTGCGCTTACCTTAGGTGCATATTGGGTAGAGCTGTATGGATGGCGAGAAACCTTTTTTATTATCTCTACTCCCGCTTTGTTTATTTCTTTTTTGCTATTTTTTGTGATGCCCGAACCTAAACGCGGTCAATACGATGATGCCATTAGCTCTCCAACTTCACCGCTGCAGCCTGCACTAACCACAGGTTTTAGAGCATCAACAAAAGCATTGTTAAAGCGCAAAGATTATCGACTATTAGTTTGCTCAAGCGCCATTGCAACGTTAGGCGCAAATGCGTTTGGCATGTGGAATGCCACTTTTTTAGTACGCAGCCACGACTTAACACTGAGCCAAGCCGGCATGATGGCAGGCTTTTTTGGCGGCGGTGCGGCAGCGATTGGAATTCTTTCTAGTGGCTATTTGGCTGATAGAATCGCCAGACGAAAAGGTGTTTTATGGCTACCTATACTAGGCCATATACTGGGGTGGGTATTTATTGTTATATATTTTTTATGGCCTAAAGGCTTAGGCGATGACCTATTTTTTGCCGGTATTCCATTTGCTATGCTGTTTTGCACCTTAGCGAGTTTCTTTTCTGTATGGTGGGTTAGCCCTTGTCTCACATTACTCACTTCAATTGTACCGGGCACTCAGCGGGCATTGGCTATTTCAATGCAAACCGTGCTGATTACTTTTTTAGGCATAGGTGTTGGGCCTATGTTGGTGGGCGTGCTTAGTGAAGTATTTAGCGAGGTGGCCGGTGTTGAATCCTTACGTTATGCTTTACTTATTAGTACGAGTACAACATTAATATCGGTATTTTTACTGTTTAAATTAAAATCTTATCAAGCAAAACAACTCATAAAACCCATTCAGTAAATTAAACTTTGTTTTAATTACTATTAACCAATAATGCTAGGAGTTTATTATGTCAGTTACCGCAGTTACAGGTTCAGCATCAGGGATTGGCGCCGCCGTTTGTGAAAAACTACGCGCAGCAGGTCATACTGTGATCGGCATAGACCGCCATCAAGCCGAAGTTAATGCCGATTTATCATCCCCTGAAGGTCGCGCTAATGCCGCAGAGCAAGTTATCAAATTAGCCAATGGTAAACTAGATGGCCTGGTTTGTTGCGCGGGCCTTGGCGTTACCGCACCAAGTAGCAGTTTAGTGGTTTCGGTTAATTATTTTGGCTCAACCGAGTTAATTGAATTACTTCAACCTGCACTCGCTAAAGGTGAGCAGCCAGCTATTACCGTTATTGGCTCAGTGGCCGCCAGTCAACAAGTGGCAGATCCACACCCTATTATTGAGTTAATGCTCAACAATGACGAGCCAGCCGCTCGCGCACTGGCAGATGAGCTTGGCCAACCACAAATAGCCTATTCGGCATCTAAATACGCACTCACTGTGCATTGTCGTCGTTTAGCCGTTAAAACGGGGAGTACCGGCGTGCGTATTAACTTAGTTGCGCCTGGTGCAATTGAAACTCCACTGCACGAAGCCTCTAAGCAAGATCCACGTTTTGGCGAAGCCGTACGTAACTTTGTTGCGCCTATTGGTCGCAATGGTCAGCCAAGTGAAATTGCCGATGCGGTCAGTTTTTTACAATCAGCCCAAGCCTCTTTTGTGCATGGCAGCATTATTTATGTAGATGGTGGTATGGACGCCATGATGCGCAGTGGCAAGTTTTAAACACTAAATATTAAATACTTATAAGGATATAACTTGAACCCAATACTAAGCACACACAAAGTTCGCGCTTTTGAATCGATTAGTCACTTTGATATTAGCACCGACGTACTCGTGTGCGGTTATGGCGGCGCAGGAGCCGCCGCCGCACTAGAAGCTGTAACCTTAGGTGCTAAGGTTACTATTTTAGAACGTGCCAGTGCTGGGGGTGGCTCGACTGCATTATCAAGCTGTGAAATGTATTTAGGCGGCAGTGGCGGCACTGCATTACAAAAAGAGTTAGGTTTAGAAGATAGCACCGAAAACATGCTGGCTTATTTACGCGAAGCACTTGGCCCGTATGGCGATGAAGATAAGATGCGTTGTTATGCACAAGGCGCTGCAGGACATTTTGATTGGGTTGAATCCCTTGGTGTACCTTATAAACGCGCAGCCTTTTTAGAGCGTACAGTAGTGCCACTCAGTGATGAGTCGTTATTATTTACCGGTAATGAAAAAGCTCACCCTTTTAATACCATTGCTAAGCCCGTTCCACGCGGTCACGTGCCCTCTAAAGTGGGCGACGAAGGCGGTAAAATATTTATGGATGCCATAATGCAGCGCATCGCAGGCGCGGGCGCTGAGGTAATTAATGATTGTCGCGCTATTGCTTTATTAGTAGATAAAAACAATCGTGTTTGCGGCGTAATTGCTAAGCGCGACAACCGAGAAATTGCGATTCGTGCAACTCGTGGTGTGGTATTAGCCACCGGTGGCTTTGTAATGAACGACACCATGACACGTCAATATATGCCTGAGCTACTTGAGTATTGCGTACCTTATGGCAACACCTTCGATATGGGGGATGGTATTCAATTAGGCCAAGCAGTCGGCGGGCAAACAATTAATATGGAACAGGCTTTTATGTCGTTTCCGCTCTATCCACCAGCAAAGCTAACCTACGGTATTTTACTAAATAAACACGGTCAGCGTTATATAAATGAAGATGCGTATTTAGCCAGATTGGCACATTATTCTTGCCAACAAGCTGAGCAAAAGTTTTATTTGTTAGTACAAGAAGAGGATTTTGAGGCGTCGCATTATTTACAACGTGCAGCCATTGTTGCCACTGGCGATAGCATAGCAGAAGTTGCCAGTGAAGCGCCCTTCCCGGCCGGTATGCTTGAGCAAACTGTTAGCTACTTTAATCAGCACGCCAGTAATAAACAAGACCCACTATTTCATAAAACCGCCGAGTGGCTAAAACCGTTAAACAAGCCCCCTTTTGCCTTATTAGAATACTCTGCAAGTGAAATGACTGCTGTAATTATGCCCGGCACCAAAGGCCCGCTCATATTTACGCTTGGTGGGCTAAAAACACTCACTACGGGTGAAGTGGTTAATTTAGACAATGAAATAATAAGTGGGCTTTATGCTGCTGGTCGAGCCACCGCGGGATTACCACGTACAGCCAAGGGATATGCCAGTGGTATGTCGGTTGGAGATGCCACTTTTTTTGGCAGACTCGCTGGGCGCAGCGCCGCTAAGCACCTGCCAATTTAACCTCGAATAATAAACACGCCTTAGCAATTAATTTAACAACCGTTATAGCAAACAGCGTAACGGTTTAACTTACTTATTCTGCTTAGGTAATAAATCTGCGTATTAAAAGCAAGTATATTAAGTGCATGCTATAGATTAAAAATTAGCAGATTGAAATGTCGTGTAGAGGCTGGTAAGTATTAATGAAAGATATAAAAAAGCAGCAGCTGGTTAATTTAAGCTGCTGCAATTGATGTATTGTATAAGTTATTCTGTTTTTAACACACGCCCAAGCGTTATATCGCCCTCAATGGTGGTGCGGTTAATAACGCGATTGATCCCAGGCTTAGTGCCGGTAGTGCAGTGCATTGCACGCCAGTTATCCCACAGTACCATGTCGCCTTCGCGCCATTTATGAAAGTAAGTAAATTCCGGCTTTTGTACATGCGCAACAAGTCGCTCAAGTAGCTCTATAGATTCATCATTCGATAAACCAAATTGCTGTGGAGTAACAACTCTATCTAAAAACTGCTCTACCACCTCAAGTACTTTACGGCCACTGATCGGGTGTGTAACTACCATAGGGTAAGCAGCGTCTGAAAAGTCAGGAAAGCCAATGTCGGTTGGTTTTGTTGGGCTGTTAGGGCCAGGCTCATAACCATCTAGGTTAACGTAACGCATATGACGGCGCTGCATACTAAAGCTGTAAACCACTTCTAGCTGTTCAATTAAAGCTTTAGTGTCGTCGTCGAGTGCATCGTACGCTTTTGCTAAATCGCCAAAGCCGGTCATGCCATCTTCTGCTGCCACCACCACAGCGCGCAACAATGCACCATGATTTGGACGCGCTGTATAATGCAAATCCATGTGCCAATCTAACCGACCCACAATTTCTTCGCCTTTATAAAAAGCAGTTTGAAACTTATCCATAGGGCCACCATTTTGTAGCACAAATAACTCTGGATATTTATCACTGGTGGTAACTTTTAACGGATGTAATTCTAACGGGCCAAAAATGCGACTAAACTCAATTTGCTTTTCAGGGCTAATATCCTGATCACGAAACACTAAAATAGCGTGTTCGTACCATAGTGCTTTTAGTTCAGCTTTTATTTCATCGGTAAGTGGCTCGTTAATATCGAAACCCGACACTTCTACGCCAACATTATCAAGCGGAGTTACTGTAAGCTTCATTTTTTATTCCTTCTACTTAGCTAAGTGAATCCGACAAATTTAGTCGACTAAACCTGGATCTAGGCGTAATTCTTTACGCGCCATTGCTTCCCAAACAAAAGGGAAACCGTTGTCGTCAGCAATAGACACTTTTTTAACTTCTTCATCACTTAATGGTCGTCCGCCACCTGCTAATTCCACTTCATACGCGCGTTTACTGCGCCACTCTAAAGTAATTGCTCTTAGGTGTGCTTGGCGCAGATTTTTACCCACCACTAACGAGCCGTGGTTTGCCAGTAATGCCCACTTAGCATCACCGAGCGCTTCAACTGCTGATAAGCTAGTTGCTTCGTTTTCAAAGGTGCCTTCATATTCATCATAAAGTGGTAATTCAACACCACAATAAGCACTTGCTTGGTCGTATACTGGCGGCACTTTTTGCATACAAGCCCAAATACCACTCCAATGCGGATGATTGTGAATAACAACATGTACATCAGGTCGCATTGCGTGCAGCTGTAAATGCAAACCTATCGCTGGGGTCACATTCCAATCACTATCAAGCACATTACCCTTTGGGTCTAGCGTAACGATATCGCTGGCGGTTAACTCCCCCCAAGCGAGCTCCCATGGATTAGTTAAAATATTACCGTTTTCTAATCGGTAAGTAATATGCCCTGCAATATGCTCATCCCATCCTTCACGAATAAGCATGCGACACATAAGCGCAACTTGCGCTTTTTCGCTTAACTCTGGTAATAATTCTTTGCGACCCGGACGAGTTGCAAAGCGCTCTAGCATTGATTGATTAAGGCCATCATATTTTTTCATTATTATTATACCTTCCTGTTGCTGTGCAAAATAAACATGTTAAATCATGGTTAAAATAATAGGTCTGAGTGGTTAATAAAGCTTGTCTCATTGCGCCAAGTTGTTATCCGATCTAGCCATTAACTAGCGATTAGCGCACCGCAAATAACGCATGGCGAAAAGCACTTGGCGACAACCCAGTCCATTTTTTAAAAGCGCGATGAAACCCCGAACTATCGGCATACCCAAGTTGCTGACCAATGCGAGTGATTGATAACGTAGGATCGCTCAAATGTCGCCGCGCATGTATCTCTCGTACTTGATCGATTAATTGTTGATAGCGCCAACCTTGCGCCAATAACTTACGGCTCAAGGTACGGCAACTACAATGCAGCTTTAGTGCTGCATCGTGCAGCGATGGAGGACTGGCAGGATCTTCAACAATAATTTGCGACAAGCGCCATGCTATGTCGCCATGATTTCGAGTAATGCTTTTTTCTTCGCACAGTTTTTTATAAAAGTTGACACTTTCTGGGCTCGACTGCGGGAGTGGTTGATCCAAAATCGCAGCATCAAAAAATAGCTGGGTTACTGGGGCATCAAATTCGACGGGGCAATTAAAAATGGCTTGGTAACGCTCAGCATGAACTGGCGCCGGATAATTACAACGTAGTTTAGTAATAGGCAATGCTTGACCAAGCACCCAACGACAAGTCGTGACTATATTGGCAAGTAAATCTTCTATTGCTAATACACGCAATTCACCCAGCTCAGCTTTAGCGTCAATTTGATAACAGCCTTCGGCTTGAATTTCACTAAAGGAGGTCACTACTAAATTACCAGAAAAGCGGCCTGAGTAATTTTGATATTTAAGCCCAATATGGCTGGCATCGCGCAGCGTCGCGCTGCTCATCATTAAATATGCAAGTTGGTCGTGGGTAGCAATAGAGCGTTTTAAACCTAATGTGAGCCCAAGATCGCTGCCCTCATAACACTGCTGTGCATCAGTTAGTAAACCTCGGTGCTGTTTAGCATTAATGAGCACATTAGGTTTGTGGAGCTCACTGCGACTGATACCATTGTTGGCAGCAATGGCATTGGTATCCATTCCCAAGCTAGATAAAAAATCCAGCAACCAAATAATATAACGCGTATCAGTATTGACCATGCTACCCCTCGTTTGTGTAATTAAATCCAACCTTTTATCAATAACCGTTATTCTTAAATTGCACTCTTATATTAAGCAATTTAATACTATTATTTGTAACATAACCGCTAGCTGTTTAAGTGTTATGCTTTAGTCGTGCTTAACCAAAACATTTAGACAAACGAGTAACGGCTAATGGTATCTACCACGCAGGCTGGCCTTTGTTGATCTGCCACTTCAATGGTTACTCGCGTGATCACTTGCACACTGCCTTTAACTTCTTCCACACTAATTATTTGCCCTGTGCCGCGTACTTTACTGCCCGCTGTAACCACATTAGGAAAGCGTACTTTATCGCAGCCGTAATTAACTCCCATGCTTATATTTTGCACATCTACCAACTGAGGTAAAAAATAATTAACTAATGACAGGGTTAAATAACCATGCGCAATACATGCGCCAAATGGGCCTTCTGCAGCCTTAATGGGATCGACATGGATCCATTGATGATCTCCCGTTGCCTCGGCAAACATATCAATACGGCTTTGCTCTACTGCAATCCAGTCGCTTACGCCTAAATCAAGTCCGGTTGAAGCAAGTAATTGCGTTTTGCTAGTAATTATTTTATTTGCCATTTTGCCCCCCTAAGCACGCTGTGAACTAACAGACACAACTTCGCCCGTCATGTAAGACGAGTAATCGCTGGCTAAAAACATCATCACGTTGGCGATTTCCCATACTTCGGCAGCACGACCAAAGGCTTCTTTTGAGGCTAATTGCTCAAGTACGTCGGCACTTGAGGCTTTTTTAAGAAATTCATGTAAAGCGATTGATGGCGATACCGCGTTAATTCGCACTCCATGCTCAGCAGCTTCTAATGCCGAGCAGCGAGTAAATGCCATAACACCGGCTTTAGCAGCGGCGTAATGTGCTTGCTCTTTTTGTGCTCGCCAACCCAATACTGAAGCATTATTAATGATTACACCTGCCTTGCGTTGTTGCATAAATGGCAGCATTGCACGGGTCATACGAAATGTACCGGTAAGAGTAATGTCCATCACCTTACTCCACTGCTCGTCGCTCATATCTACTACAGCGGTTTGACCACCTAGTCCTGCATTATTAATAAGCACATCAACACCTGCGAGTTTATCCTCTGCTGCATTGATCAATACCTGAACCTGTTCTTCTTGGCTTACGTCGCACAATTGGCCAAATACCTGTTGCAAACCTGTTTGCGCTTTTATATTAGCTACAGCTTCATCTAAACGACGTGGATGAATGTCAGATATCATTAATGCCCGGCACCCTTCTTCGGCTGCACGTAATGCGGCTGAAAAGCCAATGCCCGCGCCTGCGGCGGCCGTTACTAAAACCGATTTCCCGCGTAACAGGTTATGCCCTTCTACGTACTTAGGTGCTGTCGTCATTCTTATCTCCGATGTCGTGCTTATTAATTTAGCACCCAGCATAAGGCTGACGCTGAGCAACTATCATCGTCAATCTGGACTAACCCGATAACTATTAGCAATATAAGAATGAAATTGTGGTGTGATACAACAAGCAGCATACTGAGGACTTAAATTAGATAACTAATTAAGGAGATAATTTTAGTGCTTATAGCAAAAAACCTATGCTAGGTTTGATAAAAACTCAGCATAGGTTTTGTTTTAACAGAGTATTAGCGCAAGCTCGCAAGCATTTGCTTGGTTAAACCATGCCGATACTCCTAAAATTATAATAGATATAACCACTAAACTTAATTTAACGCCGCCCTGATTAGACTTCATAGTATTCTCGATATTATTTTTATTAGTAAGAATAAGTTTCATACAATAATAAAAATTACACCTGTTAACAAGATGTTTATCAAATCATTTTCTTTGTGGCTAATAGCCTTTGGTTCTATCAACCCGGTTTTTAAGTGGTGTGCCATTAGTTAAGCATTGAATACTCACTTCAATTTGTTCAATAACGCAGTTAACATCTGATAATGCAGCGCAATGTGGTGTTATGGTTATTTTAGGATGCAGCCAATATGGATGCTCACTTGGCAATGGCTCTTGATCGAACGCATCAAGCGTGGCGGCGCGTAAACTGTCACTATTAAGTGCCTGTAATAAATCAGCTTCTATTACGTGCTGGCCGCGTGCCGCATTTACTAATACTGCATGGGCGGGTAATTTAGCCAATAAATCTTTGTTAATAATTCCGGCCGTGTTTTCGGTCAGCGGTAATAAGCACACTAAATAATCTGTATTAGGCAGCATTTCGTTTAGCCCATGTTCTCCATAATACATGGTCACGTTATTCACGTCTTTATGGCTTTGTGCCCACGCGCTCACGCTAAAGCCATTATCAACGAGTCTTTGCGCACAAGCTCTGCCTAATTGACCAAAGCCTAAAATAGCCACTTTGTTGTGACTTAATACCCGATTTGGTTTCCATTGCGTTGCGGCTTGTTTTTGATAATATTCTTTTAATTGTAGTTTTTGCGCCAATACGTGAGTAAGTACATACTCGGCCATATCTACTTCTAATTGGGAGTCAACAATACGCACTACTTCAACATGCTCTGGCAGCAAATCTAAATCAATGCTATCAACCCCAGCACCAAACGACGACACCACTTTTAAATTAGGTAATTGTGCCCATAGTTCTTTTGGTGCATACCAGGCTAATACAAACTCAACTTTACTGAAATCTTCACACTGTGAATATTGCTCAATGTGTATATTAGGTAAGCGTGCTTGTAACTGCGACACCAGCTTAGAATTATCACGATCCCCTATAGCAACCAAAACAGACATAGTTATTCCTTATAAAATTAATTATACGGCAGCAAACCCCACCGCAATGTTTAGTGACTGCCTTCTTCGATGAAAGCTTCTTGGCTAATTTTAGCTATGTCTTTGTCTTCTTTGGTTAAAATAGTTTTTTGCCACGAACCTTGAGCAAACCACGCATAGGTAATAAGCGCAATAACTACGTTGGTAATGGCAAATGAATACCAAATACCGTGATCTCCTAATTGCGTATGTTTAGATAAAATATACGCCGCAGGAAACTGTACAACCCCCTGTGATAACAGGGCAACTAACATAGCATTAAGCATATTGCCTGATGCCCTAAAAGCAGCCACGACACAAAGTTGTACACCAATTCCCCCCCAAGTTAAACACATTATGCGAATAAATTTTGCGCCTTTAGCGATTACAGCCCCATCATCGGGAATAAAAAATGCAACTAAATGCTCGGCAAAATAATAGGCCACCCCTCCCACAAACGACAGGCCTAGTAAGCCCCATAAACTAGCAAGCTGAGTTATTTGCGCAGCGCGTTTGGGGTTTCCTGCGCCCATATTTTGCCCCACTAATGTAGACACAGCCATCGACAAACCCATTGCTGGGATCATCACCATTTGTAAAACATTGGAGCCAACACCGTAAGATGCAATCGTTTGCGTGCCAAAACTTGCCACTAAAAAAGACATGATAATTAAACCAAAAGCACGAGCCGACAATTCAATTGAACCCGGAGCGCCTAAAAAGAAGGCTTGTTTTATATATTGCCAATCGGGGTAAAAACTTTTTAGCTGTAATTGAATACCATGACGGCCGCGTAAAAATATAATTACCCCAGCAAGTGCAGCTAAGCTCTGCGTTACTAAAGTTGCCAGTGCAGCTCCCATTACCCCTAAGCCTTGAAAACTGCCATAGCCAAAAATAAATAACGGATCGAGTACAAAATTAAGCAACACGGTCACGCTCACAATAATTAGCGGTACTTTTGTTTGGCCAATACCACGCATTAACGATTGGAACATGGCATAAATAAATACAAAAATAACCCCAATAAACGATACATGCATAAACTTAAGTGCATCGCCATAAACAGCGTCTTCTACGCCTAAAAGGGTTAAAAAATAAGGCGATAGCATATAACCTATGCCCCCCAGCACTATGGCTGTTAGCGTCACCATTAACATAGTTTGCGCGGCAACATGATTTACTTTGTCTTGCTGCCCTGCTCCCATATATTGCGCCGATAAAATAGCCCCTGCCATCGCCAAACCTGCACCTATGGCAATGACTAAAAAAGTAACAGGCATACTAATAGACACAGCAGCAACTTGCGCAGCCCCTAAACGCCCCACCCAAAAAGCGTCAGTGAGTTGATACGCCGACTGTAAAACATTGATTAAAATTATAGGAATACCTAACTTAAGCAGCGCTTTAGAAATTGAACCATGAAGAAACAGCTGCTGGGTAGCGTTCATTTAACCTGCTTAATATTGAAAAGAAGACATAAAGATAAGTTTAACAAACTTGGCTGATTTTATTCTGAATATTACCTAAATAAGTCAATAGCTTTTGTTATGTACTGTGGAGAAACTTAATCTAAATCAATAAATGATTTTGCTAACTTCAAACATTTCTGAAACCTTGATCTAAAACAAGTTATTGTTTGTGTTAATGAATAATAATAGCGGCAATCACAAAGTAGTTCTTGGAGAACAACATGAAAACTAAATTAAGCATTGCATTACTCACCTCTTTATTAGCACTCTCTCCTGCTGCACACGCTAACTTTAGCGTAAACGTGGGTGCTATAAACGTAAACCCTGATAGTACTAGCTCACCAATTAACGAAAATTCTGCCCTAGGACTTAATCCGGGTTCAGATACTCAGTTAGGTATTACTGTTGATTATGCTTTTAATGAGCAATGGGTGTTAGAGTTAATTGCAGCTACACCGTTTTCACATGATATAAATGGCGCGGGTGGTTTAGCGGGCAATAAAATAGCTAACATTAAGCATTTACCTCCTTCGTTAGTAGCGCAATATCACTTTTTAGATTCAAGCTACGCGTTTCGCCCTTTTGTTGGTGTAGGTGTTAACTATACAACTTTCTTTGATGAGCAACCTTCTCAAGCACTAAAAACAGTACTTGGAACAGATGATGTAGAAGTTAAACTTGATGATTCGTTTGGCTTTGTAGCGCAAGTGGGTGCTAACTATAAAATAGATGAAAAATGGGGCCTACACGCTATGGTTTCAATTATGGATATTGAAACTGATGCAACTGTCTATGCCGATGGCGCTCAAGCATTAACGTCAACTGTTAAAATTGACCCAATTGTGGCGATGTTTGGGGTTAAATACAGCTTTTAATAGTAATAAGCATGTGTGTTAAAAAGGCCGTAAGGCCTTTTTTTTTCAACTATTGATTATTACTCATAACTAACCAGAGCTCAGGTTAATTATTATTATCGTGGTAAATTAGTTACTTTTTTCTGCTCTAACATTTCTTTCCAGTGCATTACTTCACTTGGTAAAATAGGGGCTACACCTTTAAAGTCAGCTACTTCCAGCATTTCTTCAATGCTAATTATGCCCTTTTTACTTTTAAATACGCCGCGCACATAAGCAATTGCGTGTAAGCCACGCTGAGAGTGAAATTTTTGCTCTATATAAAAGTACTTATGATCCCAGCCCACTAAGCGCGTGCTAATTGTATAACGCTGCATAGGTTTTATATCGCGAATATAAGTAATAGCAGTCGCGTTTACAATTGGAAACCAACGACGTTTTAATATGTGCTTTAATAAACCCACCCGCTCTGTCATCCAAGTGCGCGATAAATCCATCATAGCCAAGTAACGTGAATTAGTTAAATGTAAGTTTATATCGCAATCTGTAGGTAGGGCTTTGTAATCAATATCTACCGTATCAAGTAAGTGTTGATAGTCATGGTTACGTTTAATTTTAAAAAACAATAAAATAAGTCGAATGTATAAGTTCACGGCAGAGGTCTTACCAGTTAAAATTAAATTAAGTGTATCACACGCGTTTAGCCAAAGTTTACTTTATTAAAGTAAATAACTATAAGCTACCCGCGCACGTTTAAGCTTATAGTTATTACTTTGCGTTACTAAACTTTTACTGTTTTACGATTAATACCATAATCACGTAACTTGTTTGCCACCGCGGTGTGGCTTAAACCAAGGCGCTTTGCTAGTTGGCGTGAGCTAGGATAAGCAGGATATAGCTTACGTAATAACGTAGCCTCAAAGCGTTTAACTGCTTGATCGAGTGAGCCTTCAAAATCTGATTCTAAATACCCTAAATCATGGGTAAATGTAGGGAGTTGTAAATGCTCAACGCGTAATTCACTGTCATCTAACAAAGACACAGCACGGTAAATTGCGTTTTCTAATTGGCGCACATTACCCGGCCACGGATAATCTTGTAAAAAGCTTAAACACTCTTGTGATAACAACGGCACGTCATGACCATTTTGCTGTGCGTACTTTTGAATAAAGTGCTCAGCAAGCGGCCCCACATCGGCTTTGCGATCTCTCAGTGGTGCTATTTCTAGCGTTAAAACGTTAATACGGTAATATAAGTCTTCCCTAAAAACACCCTCTTGCACCATAGCTGGCAAGTCTTTTTGAGTGGCAGCAACAATACGTACATTAACTTTTACTTCGTTTTCATCGCCTACTTTTCTAAATGTGCCATCTTGTAAAAAGCGCAGTAACTTGGTTTGTAATTGAGTAGACATTTCGCCCACTTCATCCAAAAATACAGTACCGCCATCGGCTTGTTCAAGTACGCCACGTTTTGGCGCGGCGTTTTCTTCGTAACCGGCATAACCAAATAATTCAGATTCGGCCACATCATCGGGTAGCGAAGCACACGACAAAGCAATAAAAGGCTTAACAGAGCGATTAGAAGCGTAATGACATGCACGTGCGAGCAACTCTTTACCAGTACCGGTTTCGCCAGTAATTAAAATAGGCGCTTCTAACTGCGCCATTTTACGTGCTTCACGCACTACTCGGCGCATTGCAGTGCTAAAGTTATGAATAGTAGCAAAGCTCTCTTGTCCATAGCGTCTAAAAGCACTTACTTGTTGGCCTAAGCGACTTTGCGATTTAATATTTATTACCGCCCCGGCTAACACATCGCCTTCGTTACTTTGCGGAACAGCAATGGGTAAAATATCCGCAATAAAATCTTCACCTGCCACTTCTACGCGCGTAGTTTGGCCAAGTACTTCTTTACCCTCAAGCCAGCGAGTAAAATTAAAACCTTTAAGTAAGTTATTAATATTGGCACCAATAACTTCTTTTTCTGTTAGTTGTAAATCTTTGCACGCTGCGTCATTACATAAACGCACCCAACCTTTGGCATCTATTGAAATAACGCCATCGGGTAGTGCTCTTAGTAGTGTATTTAATTCGTTATGTTCACGCTCTGAGGGTAAAAATGCCGTGGTGCGTACATCATGCACACCATCAATTAAGCGAATTGATGGCATGATTTTTTGAAACTGCTCAAATTCTATTTCAGGAAAGCTAACATACATACGACAATTAACTGAGTCGACTTCAATCCCTTTTAAATCAACATTATAGTTAACTAAAATATTAAGGATTTCTTGAGCAATACCAACTCGATCCGCACAATGAATATCTAAACGCATACAGCCTCAAATAAGGGGAAACTATTTGCGCTGAATAATACGCTAACTCTGATCAGCTGGATAGTTTAATGTAAACAAATTTGGACATATATGCATTTTTTTTGCTTGAGCTAAATATAAAAAAATAACTCACCCTCGGGGATATAAAGTCCACTCACCGCCATCTAATTGAATATATGGACGTTTATTAACATACATCATTATTGTTCCGGCATTTTCTGCTACTTTTTGCGAAGTGGGTAACTGGCTCACTAATTCTGCCATATTATTACTTTTCCCTGCAAAGTAATTACTCTTCATCACCTTAGTTATCAGCTCAGATAGAGCAAAGTAGCTGCTTGTATTTGCCACTGTTATTTGCGACATACGAGGCAAGTCAGGACCTATAAACTTAATTGCCGCTGGCACTGTTACTATTGAAGGGCTTGGTATTTCGCGCAGCCCTGCAAATTGTACTTTGTCGCCTTGCAGTGCAGCGCCATGCTCTGGCACTAACATTAGCATCACGTTGCGGCCGCGTTTTTCTAAGTTTTTAATAAACTGATTAATATCTGAAAATAAATTTTGTTGTCTAACAGGATAACTTTCATCACTATTCATGCGCCTGCTATTAGCCAATTGATTGCCATCGTGCAAGCTAATCGTATTGTAATACATAGCGCAAGGTGCGCAGCTATCGCCTTGCTCTTCAAGCCAACTATTGAGCACTGCCTCGTCTGAATAAATAGGTTTACTGTCAAAGCTATACTGCGCAACAGGTAATGATGTGGTATCAAATAGTGGGCTATTTAGCTTACCTTGTTTTTTCACTAAATCTTTAAAGCCGTCAAAATGGCCATCATGATTCATAACTAAATGACTGTCGTATCCTAGCTTTTCTAGGTTATTAAATAAGTGACATTGCTCTGGCGCATCATCAAACAGTGCTGGTTGGCTTGTTTGCCCACAACTTGCTCGCAGTAACCTAATAGCGGCAGGACCACTGTAGGATGTAGCTGAATTAAAATCAGAAAACACAATATCAAAATCACTATAAACATCATCTAAACTAACGCCTATAGCGTTTAAGTCTGCAATAGCTAGGGAGCATATATTTAAAACAACAACGTCAAATTGCGTGCCGTTATACTCATCTGGAAAGTAGCTAACTAATTGGCTCTGCTGCTTATAAAAATCATTTAATTGCTGATCTGCTGAATCTAGCTTTTGGGTAACTACAGCAGTATTACTAAACTCTTGCTCTTGATTAGGCGCATTTTGCACCGACACTGCCATATCATTTGGCTTTAACGCCCCCTGGTAACCTATAAAAATTAATCCAGCTATTGTTACTGTAGTAAAGCGGATCCACTGCGAGGTATACCAAAAACAAATAACAATAATAAATAAGCCCAACAGCATATCGTAATTAACTATGCGGCCAAACAACTCAACAAAATAACCTAAACTAAAATCTTGAATATTTCCCGCTTGTTTGGTTAATCTATCAATTGGAGGTAACCATGAATCTTTATAAAGCAATACAATCGCAAACACCGCGCCAATAAAATGCTTTAGCTTATCTACTTGTGAATTACTAAAGGTAAGTGCAAATAAGGCAGCTAAAGCAGCATTACTTAAAAAATCAAATTTTATGGCACCATAATAAAAAAGTACAAACTTTACTAAAAAATAGAGATTCCAAATACCTAAACCCGATAATTTCACGGTTTGTCCTTTTCATTTTTTTTAAACATGTACGGCTCTAAAACTTGGTGTTTAAAAGTGAGCTGTAGATAGTATGTTTTTAATTTAGATAATATAAACGAACCCGCTAGGCACAATATACCACCGAGCAACATTGCCAATAAGGTCGTAATAATAAATTGATTCATACTCATAATTTATATCCTTAGCTTCATTACAATAGGCGTTGCATCTGCGCGCTCTGTAATAACAAGTTCGGGGCTGTCTATATCAATAGCTGAATTATTAATAAAACTTGGGGCAAACTCATAACTATTGTTTTCAGTTAATTGTTTAGAGTAATCAATTACATTTTTGTCTTTATAATAACGCCTAAGTTGCTTACATTCTTGTTGAATATAAAAATGCTCCGATATCAGGTTTTGCTGTACAAAAAAGTCACTGATTTCTAACTTAAATAAATGTTTAATCGCATTATCTACATCATTTTCTCTACACGCGTGTAAATATAAATAAATTGTATTTTCAGCAACACTTAACACATCCCCTTCGCGCTTTATGTGAAATAAATGCAGCGGATGTATAGGGTCTATTCTTGGTAATAGCTCTAATTTGACTAACACACCACTCACTCCTAAATTAACCGCGGAGTTGCTGTGTATTTCAACCTGGCGAGTAAATTCTATAAAAGGTAAATACCCCTTCGAAAAAGTATTTTCTGTGTACTGCAGTACATGCTCTACAGAAGGCGGTAAGGGTCTGGAGAATTGAAAACCTTGAATTGACTGAATTTGCGATAATAATCGTGACGGCTCTGAAAAACTATATAAAATAAGGTTTACTCCAAGAGTTAAAAATAAACACTCATCTTGATGACGAATAATACCATCAACATTTTGAATTACTAACTTTAGCCAACGACCACAGTGTTTTCTTAATTCAAAACAATGTGTTGCTAGTTGTTTTAGATCAGTATATCGGGTTACCGAAAAAACAAGCGTAGCAGCTTCTATTCTAGGGCCTTTTTTATATAGGTCTTTATTATCATCCACAATGCGATAATGTGCTGGCAACTTAGTCCCCTCAGGAACTGCATTTTGTACAAGCCACACATCGTCTTCATCAAAAAAGTTCTTACTACCGGGCTTTTCTACTTCGTTACCTATAGCTTGCTTTGCTATTAATTTATTGTGTTTAAAAACCAACTGATATTGTTCGTTAGCTAATATACCTGTGCTATGACGCCAGTAATCATAGTCGATGGTACGTATTGCAGCATCATTATCAATAAAAACGCTGCCATCGAATAATTTATTTAAACGCCTGATTAAAAAGCGATACTTAACAACTTCAGGCCCAGACACTAATAGTAATAAAGTTGCATTAGTACGCTTAGCAAACTTCGTAAAGTACTCCATCAGCTGTTCAACTTCTGACTCTTTTATAGACTCTAATTGCATCGTACTTAAATGAATAAACACTAAGGATTCGGTTATTTCTGAGTAAATACTTAGTTCACTGAGCATTTTTTTTACTAACTCTTTAATACCAAAATCTTTATTTTGTGCGCTAAATGAAAATGAATGCACCTGGTTATTTTCGTATGCTGTAATTAAGTTAGATGAAGAGGAAAGCTCAAAAAAAGATTCAATCTGCGCAGATGCAATAAATATATTGCCTGCGCAACTTTCGTTAACACTTTGTAACGCAAATTCGATAACTATATTGTCTTGAGGCGCTAAAACAGCATAGCTTGAGGCCGTTTGTAGCTCTTTGGCAAAAGGCTCTAATCCCGATATATTAAGCTGATGCAATTAAAAACCCTTATTTTAAAATACTTTTTCACTAGTTTTAAGCGCTATTCTATATATAATAGCTAAATAAAGTCCACTTTAAAAAATAAAGTCTATTAACAAAGCAGTATAACTATCAATGAGAATTTTAGCTTTTAAAGAGTCAAAAACGTTAACATCTAATGACATTAAAAACTTATCGCATCGCTTTGGCGGCCAAAGTGACGATTATGTCGAAATAGTTAATCAACAACAAAATATAAAAACAATAAATAAGTATCCTTTATTAAAGGAAATAGACAGTGCAGTTAATGCCACAAAATAAATAGGTAGCTTAATAAAGTGCAAAGAGTTTTTATAAAAGGGATAAAAGGCGGTACAGGAGGCACATCTATTGTAGCCAACCTCGCATGCGCACTTAAAAAATCAGATGTTGATGTTATTGCTATCGACTTAGACGCAAAAAGTGATTTAAGCTTACATTTTGGTTTACCTTGGACACAAACTCTTGGTTGGAGTAACGCTGAAACATTTAATGATGCGCTGTCAATGTTTCAACAAGATAGTAATAGCATTATATTTCTGCCCTTTGGCGATAATTCAGCCACAACAAATGATGTTATAGATACAGTAAATAGCTGCCAGCAATTAGACCTTGCTCCTGGCACATGGATGCTATACGACTGCCCTTCACATATAGATATTACGCATTACAGTTTAAATCACGACGATATTTTTGTTGAGTTAGTAAACTGTGATGCAACTTGCCACAGCTTAATTCACAAACGCTTAGTAACACTTAAGGAGTCTAATATTGACTGGAAACATTATTTTTTAGTCAATAAATACAATTCAGCTTCATTACTTGAGTTTGATTTATTTGCACTGTGGCAAACAACACTGCCGCGAATAGCGCCATTTTTTATTAATCATGATGAAGTTGTTAAAGAGGCGACTGCTTATCGCAATGTTGCATTTAATTGCGCCCCCTATAGCGTGGCGAATGACGACTTTGAAACACTTGCTGGCTGGTTGGTCAGCAAGGCAGCGTTATAGTTATGAGTACCTTAAATAGACGCCCATTAGATCGTACTTTATATTTACTTTTGCGCCTTTTATTTACAGAAAAGCTAGCTCGCTTCGTGATGTTTAAATTTCATTGCTATTTTAATCAACACAAAATGAATGTAGTAGAAGCGTTTTCATTTCCTTTTATAACGCTTATTAGCTCGTTATTTATAAAGTTTAACCCTCATAAATTAACTACTCATAACTTTTTGCGTACATATTACCCACACTTAAAATTACCTTATCGCAGCTTTATTTACTCAAATAGCCTGCGCTTTGTATTACAAAGTTTATTTTTATTGTTTTTTAAATATGAGCCTAAAAATAGCGCTGTAAAAGAGCCTATTAATCATTATTTTTACTCGTCAGTAAACTATACATTTAGACAACTACGCTGGATTGACTTAAAGCTAGGGAAGTTACTAAAAAGTTTATTATCTAAAAGCACTAAAAAAACAAAAAAAAGTGCTTTTAAAACAATGGCAGATGCGAGTATCTGGCAAAATAAGCTTATAAAATATATTGCTCTTACATTTATATTATTTTTAATGGCTATTTTTATCACTATTCCGTTTAGCTTAGAGGCTCAAGCTGTATTTATTAGTTTTATTTTATTGGTAGCCTATTCACTAAGACGAGTAAAAGGGCAAATGGCGACTATTATCATGATCACATTATCAGTCACTACCTCCTCGCGCTATTTATGGTGGCGGTACACTGAAACACTAAATTGGGATGATCCTCTCGCTTTATTCCTAGGTTTAGGTTTATTGCTTGCTGAAACCTATGCTTGGCTAGTACTAATTCTTGGTTTTTTCCAAACTATTAACCCGCTTGAGCGTAAACCTATTGCCATGCCTAAAAATACCGACCTGTGGCCAACCGTAGACGTTTATATTCCAACCTATAATGAACCTCTGAGCGTAGTAAAACCCACTACACTCGCGGCGATGAGCATTGATTGGCCCGCAGATAAGCTTAATGTATACATATTAGATGATGGCAAACGCCCTGAGTTTGCTCAATTTGCTGAACAAGTTGGCGTAGGCTATTTAACTCGCCCTGATAATAATCATGCCAAAGCGGGTAATATGAATAGTGCGATGCGCTATACTGATGGCGAATACATTGCTATTTTTGATTGCGACCACGTTCCTGCTCGATCATTTTTACAAATGACCATGGGGCAGTTTTTAAAAGATAGTAAGGTATGCTTAGTGCAAACCCCGCATCACTTTTTTTCAGCCGATCCCTTTGAAAGAAATTTAAATAACCACAGTCAAGTCCCTAACGAAAACATGCTGTTTTATGGCCTAATTCAAGATGGAAATGATATGTGGGACGCTACCTTCTTTTGTGGCTCGTGTGCGGTATTAAAACGCCAAGCACTTGATGATATAGGCGGCTTTGCGTTTGAAACCGTAACTGAAGACGCGCACACAGCACTAAGAATGCAGCGCGCAGGTTATAAAACAGCTTATATTAATATTCCACAAGCCGCGGGATTAGCCACCGACAGTTTATCGGCTCATATTGGCCAACGAATTCGTTGGGCGCGTGGTATGGCGCAAATATTTCGTCTTGATAATCCACTATTAGGCAAAGGGTTAAACCTGCCACAACGACTGTGCTATATAAATGCCATGCTACACTTTTTATCTGGGGTTCCTCGCATTGTATTTTTAACCGCTCCTTTAGCACTCATCTATTTCAACGCTTATATTATCTATGCACCATTTTTAGCCATATTTATTTATGTTGTACCCACACTCATTCAAGTAAAAGCGACTAACTCACGTATTCAAGGTAAATACAGGTACTCATTTTGGGGTGAAGTTTACGAAACAGTACTGGCTTGGTATATATTAAAACCCACCACAGTTGCTTTATTTAACCCAAATAAAGGCAAGTTTAATGTAACTGAAAAAGGGGGACTTAATAATAAAGAGCATTATGATTGGGGGATTTCTAAACCCTATATGGTATTACTCGCGATTAACTTATTAGGCATTATTGTGGGTACTTTAAGAGCCTTTTTTGGTGAGCCAAATCAAATTGGAGTGCTAATTATTAGTATGGCATGGGCCACCTATAATATTATTATTTTAGGTGCTGCCGTCGCGGTAGCAGCTGAAGCTCGTCAAGTAAGAAACTCACACCGCGTAAAAGCAAACTTTCCGGCGGGTATTCGTTTAGCGAATGGACATACTTTAAAAGTTAAAATTACCGACTACTCTGATAACGGAGTAGGTATTGAAACCGAGCATGCGCATTTATGCAGGGTTAACGATAAAATAGAGCTATTAATGAGCAGAGGTAATAAGCAGTTTTCGTTTACTACCTATGTAACTAATACTCGGGAGAAGCAATTTGGTCTTACACTCAAAGATCTCAGTATAGAAAAGCAACTGGCGTTTATTCAGTGTACTTTTTCAAGAGCTGATGCTTGGTTAGATTGGCAAAACAATTTTAAACATGATCGCCCATCTTATAGCTTTAAAGAAGTTAAAAAAACAAGTTTACGAGGGTTTACTAATATATTGTTTCACGCACCAAGACAACTTCAACCTATTATTAAGTTTATGACTAATTTAGTTATTTACGTAAATTCATTCATTCCCAAAAAACCGATAGTGCAGAATAATTATGATTAAAAAGTTGCTTAATACACTCACCCTACTTCTGTTTACTAGTACGGCGTGGCACGTTATTGCTATCGAACCTATGCCAAATAAATCACTTTTTGCAAATGGTTACCCCGAAAGTGCAGCCGTATCAGGCTTACAACTTGATTTTAATGCTTTAGGTTTTACTAACTATAAACTAGATGGAGTAAACAATAATTCTCGCGTCGATTTTACCAACAGTATAGATAAACTAAGCAAAAACTTAATGCTTAACTTTTCTTATACTAACTCGCCATCATTGCTTGCTAATGTTTCACACTTAAAAGTATATTTTAATGAAAACTTAGTCACAGTATTACCTGTTAATAAACAGCTTAGTACCGTTGAAAACTTAATTACGCATAACATTCAACTCAATTCAAAATACATACAAGACTTTAATCAAATTCGTTTTGAGTTAGTGGGCTATTACGACTTGACCTGTCATGATTACCATAATCGCTCTATTTGGGTTGAAATAAGTAAATCAAGCAATATTACTCTTGATCAGACTGAGCTGGCTATTGATAGTCGTTTAGAGTATTTACCTGAACCCTTTTTTGATAGTAAAGATTTTAGTAAATTAAACCTGCCATTTATATTTGCTACAACGCCAAACAAAGAAGCCATTGAAGCTGCCGCCACTTTATCTAGCTGGTTTGGTGCACAAGCCGATTGGCGCGGAGCACAATTTCCGTTATTAAAAAATAAAGCACCTAATGAACATAGCGTGGTGTTTATCACTAACGACTCTAAGCCTGATTTTTTACGTGACTACCCTGATGTTGATAAACCAACAATTGAAATTATTTCTAACCCACTCCATCGCTATAAAAAAATGTTACTTATAGTGGGCAAAGACACTGCTGATTTAAAAACTGCAG
>NZ_JACJES010000012.1:0-55529 GCF_014164175.1 Pseudoalteromonas sp. SG44-5
GGATACTGCGAACACCTAAACAGAAAGCGGCGCACCAACGTGAGTAACTGCGAAAAGCTACTGGCTTAAAGCGTTACTTCAAAAAGTTACCCGTTATTTCCCTTCACTGTGAAAGCACAGTATTTTGCATGTCTAAAAATGAATAAAAACAGCGTTATTTGAATATTATTTAAATAAGCAGAGAGATTGTTAAAGCTAAGGGGATTTTAAGCTCAGTAATGTTTATTTAGATAAACATCAAAGGGATTAATTATTAGAGTGGGTGTCATTTTAATTTCTGACAGAGGTTGGTGAGGCTAGCTTGGCTTTAAATGTTAAGTGAGGGTATTTTAAGTTGATACAGCAATGATCTGAAGTGATGGTGACATTCGCCCGTTGGGTGGCGCTTCGCTTAACTGACCTGCGTTTTATGATGCTATTCCCCTAAAAGTTTTATAAAAAAGGTCTAATATCCGCTTTTTTTTATTACAAATAATAACTCTCGAATTACTCAACCACCAACTTTGATACTACCCATTTATGCAGCGGGTTTTTACTGTAGCGCGGATGCCACGCAGCTATTACGTCAAACGGGGCGGGCAATTGCTGCAAATCAATTTTTACCAGCTCTGAGCTTACCGCACGTGAAGGTAAAAATGCGATGGAGTCGGTAGTTTCTAGGTACATAGGTACAATAGAAAAACATGGCGCCGATACCACTACGTTACGCGTTAAATTAAAGCTTTTAAACCAATCGTCAATAGAACCTTTAAAGTTAGGGCGTGAAGGCGAGGCAATAATACTTGGATAACTGGCGATTTCAGCAAGGCTTGGCTTAGTACCTGCTATTGAAGAATTAGGTGATGTAACGCAAATGTGTTGCTCTTCAAACAATTTAATAATGGGATAAGTACTTGGAATATAGTCAGGAAATGCAATAGCTAGGTTTACTTTGCCGCTTTCCATTAGATCGTGCAGGTTATCTAGTTCGAAGTCTCTTATTATTAGCTTTAAATTTGGCGCTTGTGCCCGGAGTGCTTTAACTAATGCTGGTAAAACAACTTGTTGTGCATAGTCAGTAGCGGCTATTACGAAGGTGCCGTTAACTGTTTTTGGATCAAACACTTTAGGCGCAAGCAGTGCCTGAAAGTCATTTAATAGTTTGTCTATATCCACCGACAGCTCTTCAGCGTAGGGCGTGGGCACAAAGCCATTGGTTTTTCTTAAAAACAAATGATCGTCAAATACATCGCGTAGCTTTTTTAGTTGCTCACTCACTGCTTGTTGGGTTAAGCCCAATTTACTCGCTGCTTTTGAGGCGTTTTTCTCGCGAATGAGCGCTTGGAAAATACGTAATTGTTTTATATCTAATTGGTCTAACTTGCTCATACTGCTGCCAGTGTTGTTTAAGTAATAATACTTAACTTAGCACATAACCAAATTATCTTGTATCACTTACATAAAAGGGTTGTTTCTAATTGTTGAGATACCCCCTTACTATGCTCCTACACACTAAAGTGAACAAATGATTGGAGCAAACAATGAAAACAGTAATTTTAATAGGCGCGCTAGGAAAAATGGGTCAAGCGGCATTAACCGGTTTATCTAAGCATAAAGTAATTACAGCAGGTCGCTCTGGCGATGTAGATCATATTGTTGATATTACCAGCGAGCAATCAATTACTGAGCTGTATGAAAAAGTAGGCCATTTTGATGCCGTAGTTAATACCGTAGGTTTATGTGAGTACGAAACGTTCGCAGATATGAGCGAAGCCCAGTGGATGAGCACTATTATGAGCAAAATGATGGGGCAAATTAACCTTGTACGCATTGGCCAAAAGTACATTGCTGCTGGCGGTTCATTTACATTAATTAGCGGTATTTTAAACGTTAAGCCTATTCCGTTTGCGATTGCTGATGCAACAACCAGCGGCGCAATAGATACGTTTGTTAAATGCGTATCGCTTGAAATGCCACGTGGTACACGTATTAATGTTGTTAACCCTACCGTACTTGAAGAAGCATGGGACGTATACGGCGAAATGATGCCAGGTTTTCAGCCAGTACCAAGCAAACTTGTAGGTAAAGCGTTCGAGCGTTCGGTTGATGGTTTTATTACTGGCGAAGTTATTTTTGTTGATGCTTAACGGCTCATAATTAAAGCCTAATTGGTAGCCTGAAAATAATTATTCAGGCTGCTTATAAACCGACTATATAAGCCTTTTGAGAGTAAGCTAATGAAAAAATATATACTGATAATAATTTCGACACTAAGTACAGTCGCACTTTCTGGCTGCAGTAATGTGCCAGCAAGTAATATAAATAATGTTGTTGAAAGTGCTACTAATACAAAACAAGTATGTAAAAGAGTACCTAGGCATAAAACATATATTAATATTTGTAAGCCAGTAATTAAGCTTAATTGAGAAGTGTTGCTGGTTGAATAGTTTGCTTTAAAATAGTGTATTTATCTGGTTTGTTTATATCTTTGCTTACAGAGTTAAAGCTTAATGAATACCCTTAATACTTGAGAATTAAATTTTTATGAAGTTTAAATTACATGCTTATGTAGCAAAGTGGTTGATGCATATAATATTAGTAATAAAAAAGCCTAAGTGGTGTCTAAAGTACTACTTAGGCTTTATTTGTTTTATGAAGCGTATATTACTGTAAGTGTACTAGTAGCTTTTGTGCGCTATCAAACAGCATTAAAGAGCCTAAAATAAATAATATAATGGCAGAAAGTCGACCAAATTTAATCGCAAGTGCCGGGTTATTGCTTAATATTTTTCGGGCGCTAACACCAATAAACCAATATACAAAGCCACAGCCAATTAAATGAATTACGCTTAATACTAACAGCTGCTCGGTGATCGAAAATGAAAAGGTCGGAAATACAAATTGTGGCAATAATGCTAAAAATAGCAGCATTACTTTAGGATTTAACCCGCTAATAATAAAGCCTTTTTTCATCCACTTTAATGGTGTTTCGCCTAATTCACTAGCAGCGCCATTATATACTGCGGGTACTGGCGGGTTTTTATAAAGCGAAACCGCGATCCAAACAACATACAGTGCGCCAAATAAGGTTAAAAATTTCATTAACATCACATGTGAAGCTAAAATAGCACCCAAACCTACCACTACAATCAGCGCGGCAATAAGGTGGCCTAACAAGAGCCCTGAAACTGCCGGAATAATTTTATCTCCCGCAATTCCTGCGCTTATGGTATACGCCCAATCAGCACCAGGGGTAAGTACAAACAATATTGACACCAGCCAAAAAGAAAAAATAACATTAATATCCATCAACAATAACCTAAAATAATTGGGAGCTTATTTTATTGCTTTCTTATGGGGAAAAAATACTATATTTTACCTTATTAAACGCCATTATTAGGAAACAATTGAATATGGATAGCATAGATCGGAAAATTCTTGCTGAGCTGCAAGTTGATGGCCGACTCACTCTTTCAGAACTTGCAGATCGCGTGGGGCTTAGTGTTTCGCCATGTCACCGCCGAGTTAAAGAATTAGAAAAAACCAAAGCAATTGTGGGCTACAGGACGGAGATCTCTCCAGAAAAAGTAGGGCTTAATTTTTCTGCGTTGGTTTTTATTACTATTAAAGAAGGTGATAAAGCATCGTTGGCTAAACTTGAATTAGCAGTTGAAGATATTCCACAAATAACTAATGCGCAGCGTTTGTTTGGTACACCTGATTATTTAATACATGTGGTGACTAGGGATTTAGGCGCGTTTCAAAAATTATACGATGATAAACTGTCGGCGCTGCCAGGCGTGCAACGTTTAACCTCAACCATTGTGATGAAAGATATTGTTCGAGCCCGAAACCTGCATTTTTAATTATATACCCCATTAAAAAAGCCCTGCGCTAGGCGGGGCTGTTTAATATTTAAAGCTTAGCTACTAAGTGGTGTAGTTACTAAGTTACTAAGTTAAGCAGTTACTAAATTACATAGCCGCTAAAACCTAGCGCTTTAAAGTACAATTTAGGAATAGTGCTAAATCCACACTCATGCAGTAGCTCGCTAAAACGCATGCGATCTAACGGATAAAATTCATTTTCTAGGCTATGACGAATATGAGTTTGTCCGGCCTCACCTAAGCCTAGTTTTGCACAAGTTAAAAGCTGGGCATCACGCTCAAATAAGGTTTCTGGGCGCATTAAATCAGCAATATACAGTGCAGCTTCTTTGTTCAGACTTGCTTTAATGTTTTTAAGAACTTGCTTTTTATCGCCATTATCTTCTACAAACTGTAGCACTAATAAGCATAAGGCTGCATCGGCTTTAGTTTTAAGTTTTTCTAAAGGCCCGCAATGTACAGTTACTCTATCGCTTATTCCTTGCTCAGCAAACTTATCGCTAGCAACACTAAGCATGTCGTTTGAGGTATCTTGTGCGGTAAACTTCCATGTTGGATTAATGCTAGCTAATTCAATTACCTCTTTGCCAGTCCCCGCCCCTACCACTAAAATATGTGCGTTATCTTTTAATGTGGCTTGCAGTTGCGCATTAGTTAGTTGATGCAATAACTCGTAGCCTGGTACTAGTCGCGTAATGCGGCTATCGTATTGTGTTGCTTGATCATCTGTAAATGTTGGCATTATTACTTCCTTTATAGACCCCAAGTTTTTTGGGGATCATAAATACAATGGGTGTTATCAATATAAATTAATATCACACAATTTCTACGCTAGAATAACCGCCCGGCTTTTTAGCCACATGGACTTGTGTTGCTACGCGCTCACTCATTTCGCTTACATGCGATATAACACCTACTTTTCGCCCTTGTGCTTGTAATGAATCAAGTGCATCCATTGCAACACTGAGCGTTTCGCTGTCTAACGTACCAAACCCTTCGTCAATAAACAAAGAATTGATTTGTACTTTGTTTGACGACAATGAAGCAAGCCCTAAAGCCAGCGCCAAAGAGACTAAAAATGATTCACCACCAGAGAGCGTATTTACAGAGCGTTGCTCATCGGCCATGTCGCGGTCAATAATAGCAATATCTAAAGAGTGCTCAATAGCGGTTAATTCATAGCGTTTATTAAGGGTTTTTAAATGACTATTTGCATAGTGCAGCAGTATTTTTAAAGTTTGCGTTTGCGCTAAATTACGCATGGTTTTACCGGTTGCATCGCCTAATACTTTATTAAGTAAATGCCACTGATCAACTTGCGTTTTAAGCGTAGTTAACTCAGCTTGTTTGCCTTTGAGCGTTTTAGCATTTTGGTTGTGCTGCTCAATAGCGGTATTAGTGGCGAGCAAGCTATTTTGTAGCTCTGTTTGCTGGGTATTTAATACATTTAGCTGCTCAGTTAACTCATCGTGGTTTTTTGAAGGCTTGTCAGTATTTTGATGCTCAGTGTACGATTTTTGTTGCTGTTTAAGCGCTGCATTTGTATCGGTTAGCGTTTGTGATACTTGTTCAAACTGTTTTAAGTGCGCTTTAATTTGCTCGCTACTTAAGGTTAGTAAAATAGTGACCTGTTCGTGTGTTGCATCGCTATGTTGCGCTTTAAAGTCAGTAAACCACTCTAAGTAACGTGCCTCAAGGCTGGTTAGCTCCTGGGCGTGCTCTTGCAAGCGTTGCTCAACATTTTTAAGTGTTATGGCATGCTCGTCACGCTGTTTAATTGCGTTATCGTGCGCTTGTTGGCTGGCATTTAGCTGTGTTTGGCATTGCTCAAGCTGCATGGCTAGTTTGGTTTGATAGTCGCTTGCGCTTATTTGCTCATTATTAAATAAAGCTAATCGCTGGCTTTGCGTAATATTTTGCTGTTGCTGCGCTTTGGCTAAATCGTCATTTAATGCTTTAAGTGCGTGCTCACTTTTAGTCATTAATGGCGTTAATTGCTGTAGTTGCTGGTTTGCACTGTCGAGCTGTTTTTGGCTTTGCTCAAGCTGCGTTAGTGTTTGCTGGTATTGCTCAACCTGTTTGTTTAAATCGCTTAGGGTAAGCGATTCACTTTGCAGCTGCTGCCAAAAGTCGCTGTGTTCAAATTGCGCGTTAAGCGCTGCGCTTAGCTCGTTTATTTGTACGCTTAGCTCGTTATGTTTACTGCTTAATTGGTTTAGCTGATTAGTTAACTCAACATGCTGGTTTTGTAATTGCTGCTGTGCGTGTTGCTCGGTTTTTAAAGCATTAAGCTGCTGATTTACTTTTTCTTGTAAGGTACGCAGCTGTGTTTGTACTGCAAAGTACTGAGTTTTTTGCTCACTGAGTTGCTTATAGGTTTCATCAAGCTTCTCGGTTGTTAAATCGTTAAGCTCGGTGCGTGCGTCTTGCATGGTCGTTTTAATTTCTAGCTGCTTAGTCTGTGCAGTTTGTATTGCTTGGCTATGTTGCGTTTGCTCGGCTACTAACACAGCATGTTGTGTTTGGTGCTGATGCAGCTGGGTTTGGGCGCTATCGCGTTGCTGTTTTGCATTGTTATAAGCTGCTTCAAAGTCGGCTATTAAGTTATTTAATTGCTGGTTTTGAGTGCTTGCATAGGGGTGCTCAGTTGCACCGCACACTAAACATGGCTCGTTAGGAGCAAGTTGTGTACGTAAGTGTTCTACATTTTCACTGGCGCGAAGGCGTGCTTGGCTAAGCGTGTATTCGTTGTGCTTAAGCGTTTGCTCGCACGAAGCCAAATTTTGTAATAATGCGTTTTGCGCTTGCTCACTTTGGATAAGTTTTTCTGCAACGCGTGTTTGCTGTTGTGTGCTGTATTTTAGTTCATGATTAAACTGTTTATAGCGCTCGCGTTGATCTTTTAAGTAATCAATATTTTTAAGCTTTGCATCGCACTGTTCAATATTAAATTGGCGTTGCTGCTCATTTAATTGGTTAAGATTTTTTTGCTCACTAGCAAGTAGCTGTTCTTGTGACTCAACCTTTGTATTTTGCGCGGTTAAAAGCGTCGCTTGCTTAGCCTGCTCAGCCACTAATTTTTGGTTTTGATGTGCCGTTGTTTTTAATTGCTCAGTTGCGTTTAAAAACTGATTAAAACTGTGCTGATAGTAATTCCAATCATTGGCTAAAGGTTTTAATTGTGTGTGCGTAGTTAACCACTGCTGATGCTGGGCACTTAATTTTGTAGCTTCATCAAGCACAGATTGGCTTTGCTTAAATTGCTGCTGCAAATCGTTTAATTGTAATTGCTCTTTTTCGCTTTGCTGGGTAAGGCTTGCAATGGTTTGTGCTTGAATAGCTAATTGACTGTCGAGCTCGCGCGCTTTAGCAATAATAGGCTCAGCAGTTTTTTTTTGTTCTTTAGCTGTTTGTAATATCTCTTGGTGCTTACTAAGCGTATTAGCATGCGCAGTAATTATTGCAGTGTGATCTATACTTTTTAAGTCACTTACTTTCGTATTTAACTCAATATTTTGAGCTGTTAAACTTTTAAAGCGACTGCGGTTATCTTTAATTTCAAGTGCGCTTTGTGCTTGTTTAGCTTGCTCACTTTGCTGAGCAATAGCATTAAGCTCGTTTTGCGCTTGTTGCTGGTTTTGCTGTGCTTGTTTAAGAGCTTGCTCAAGCGTATTGGCTTGTTTATACCAATTTAAATTTTGCTCTGTAGTTGTTAAGGTTTTTTTAGTGTGTTCAATTTGCAGTTTTAATTCATTAAGCGAAGTTTGTTTAGCGGCTAATTCATCTTCACTTAGTAATGTGTAACTTGCTAAACTCGCTTGGAGTAATTCAAACTTTTCTTTTAGCTCTTTATTACGCTCAAAAATACGTACACCAATACGGCTAAATTTATCGGTACCGGTTAAGCATTCTAAAAGCTGTGCGCGCTCATCGCCGGTGGCTTTTAAAAACGCGGCAAATTCGTGTTGCGCTAATAACACTGCTCGCGAAAACTGATCAAAGGTTAAGCCTATTTTGGCTTCTATTTGTTTTACTGTTTTACTTTTATCTGATGAAATTAACGTATCATCAGGTAACAAATGAAGCGTATGCTGTGCTGCTTGTAAATTGCCGTCGCTTTTGCCTCGCGAGCGATTAACGCTCCAACACGCTCGGTAACTTTCTTTATCTTGTCCTACAAAGTCTACTTCAGCAAAGCCATTAGACGTTCCTCGCCTAAGTAAATTACGCGCGTCATTAAGCCTAATACTGTCGCCTTGAAACTCTACCTTATTGCCTCTATCGCCACCTAACCTTGCGGTTTTAGCATATAAAGCTAAGCAAATAGCATCTAAAATAGTGCTTTTACCTGCGCCGGTATCGCCGGTAATTGCAAATAATCCGGCGTCTTTTAGCGGGGCTGCTAAAAAGTCTATTTCGGCATCAACAATAGAAGCTAAGTTATGAATACGCACTGCGGTTATTTTCATAGTTGCTGTTGCTCCTCTAGTTCGTTAATAACATCGTTTAATAGATTTTTTAGTGCGTCGGGTACGCTTTCACCGTGCATATCTTTGTCGTTTGCAAATGCTTGTTCTAATAAATTAAGTGGGTTGAGCATTTCAACTTCACTTAAATCTTCAAATACTGCGCCGCCTTCATTGTTAGCTGCTTGTTCGCGCACGCGTTCTATGCCACAAAAACGAATATGTTTACCCTCAAGAGCTTGTTCTATTTGTTCTCTGAAGGTGGTGTCGGTATCGCTAGATTTAAGTTTTACCCGTAAATATGGTGCTATTGTATTGGCTGTGGTGTCGAGGGCTTTAATTTCCTCGCATAGCTCAGCTAGTGGTACGCACTCCCCTTTCGGTAAAACTATTACATCCGCTAAACGAGGAATGTAAAGGGGGTTTACAGTTACACTAATTTGCTGTTTTTCATCGCTATTAAATTCAACTACATTTACTTGGTGGCTGTAATTTCGCTCTGAAAACGACATAGGAATTGGCGTACCGCTGTATCTAATGCATTCATTTTTAGCAACTTGCTGCGCTTTATGTAAATGCCCCAGCGCAACGTAGTGTGCTTGTTTACCAAATACGTTAGCAGATATGGCTTCTTCGCCGCCTATTACTAAGTTGCGCTCAGAGTCACTCGATATATCGCCGCCTTTAGCATGAAGGTGCCCCATAACAATTAACGGGGTATTTTCACTTTGTAAAGTAGCTGCATGCTCAAGGGCAAGTTCATATGCCTTTTTAACGCCTTGGGCATAGCTAGGGCCGCTTTTGGTTTGGCTGAGTGTAGTTACATCGCTTGCGCGCAAAAATGGCATGGCAACGATTACAGCGCGTTTTTTGTTAGTGTTAATAGTGATTACGGTATCAGCCGCTGCTGTTGCCTCAAAACGCCCTACAACATGGGTATCAAATTGAGCGAGTAACGGTTGCGCGGCTAAAATACGATTTGCAGAGTCGTGGTTCCCAGCAATAATTACTACATGTAAATTAGGGCACTGCTTTTTGGCATCTTTAATAAATTGATAGAGTTGATTCTCGGCGCTAGCACTGGGGGTTGCAGTATGATAAATATCGCCAGCAACGAGCAGTAAATCTATTTGTTGCTCAACGAGAGTGGCTAACAGCCAAGTGAAAAAAGCAAGGTGTTCATGACGACGGTCATATTCATAAAATTGTTGGCCAAGGTGCCAATCAGAAGTGTGCAGAACTTTCATGTAGCGCTCTTAAAAAATCGTAAGAGCGCCAATATACCCAAGGCAGTTAAAGATGCAACCTTATAGGCTCATCTTGCTAGGGTGAATGGGCTTTAGCTAGCTCCTAAGCTAAACCAACCAACATAAATAAGAGGCAAGGCTAAAAGTGCCATAAATAACGGCAGTTTAATTGCTTTGGCTTTTTTAGCTTGTAACGCTTTCAATGCATTTTTTTCGTTACAAGCGGCCACTTTGTCAATATACAAATAACCTGAGTTTAAATACTGCTTACAGTTTTGCGCGTCTGCTGGAATAGCAATTAGTTTTTGCTGCTTTTTTAGAACATAAAAATCCATACACCACCACACTTTTCAACACTAAAATATTAATAAACATATTTGAAAATAATTATATTAAATTACCCTCAAATGAAAAAAGTGGGCGATTCTAAGTACAAATGGATACAAAGATCAACCTTAAACTTCACTATTGGCGGTTTCTCATACAAAGGGATTAACTTTTTTGCTAAATAATTACATTTGGCTACCTTTGAAGCCAAAATACAGAGGGAGATTTAGTAGCTGTAAGCCGTTATTTTTAGCTGATATTTGGCAATTATTTTTATTTAAAACGACAAACTGTAAAGCCCCTTTACAGTTTGTCGTTTTAATTCACGTTTAATTAATTTTATCAAAAAGAATAATGCGCTTTAATTGTAAAAAAATAGTGAAAACTAGCCTGAAAAAGTCGCACTTTATCGTTATTTTATTGAAGGAAAACGATAATTTTGTCAAAGTGCGCACACTAAAATCTAACAGGTTTAATAATGAAAAAAATAATTTATACGCTAAGTGCGGTTATATTGCCAATAGCAATGTCGAGCACTGTTTTAGCGTCTGCTATTGAGCAAACCAAAGGCAGCTATATCGATAAGTTTCGTCAACTAGACGAAGCATTGCCAACACCAAATGTTTATAGAAGTGCTGCCGGAGAACCTGGCGAAAATTATTGGCAGCAACGCGTTAATTACGATATTGACGTACAATTAGACGAAAAAAAGCGCCGTATAAGCGGTAGCCAAAAAATAGAATATAAAAACAATTCACCACACACATTAAAGTACTTATGGTTACAGTTAGATCAAAACGTTTTTAAAAATGATTCAATTGCAGAAACCACTCAAACGTTTAAAAGTACTTTAACAAGTTTACCAGCCGATAAACCCGCCAAGTTAAGTTTAGGCGACCTTCGTCGTCAACAGTTTATGAGTGACAACGAGCTTGGCTATACAATTAGCAATGTAAAAGATGACAATGGCAACGAGTTACGTGTAACCGTGGTTGATACCTTAATGCGCATTGACCTAAATAAGCCGTTAAAGCCAGGTAAAGAAGCCGAATTTAGCATGAACTTTGCATTTAATTTAGTTGAAGAAGATGCAGTAGGCGCACGCTCGGGCTATGAGCACTTTGAAAAAGATGGTAACGATATATTTTTAGTGGCGCAGTGGTTTCCGCGTTTAGCTGCTTATACTGATTACGAAGCTTGGACTAATAAAACATTTTTAGGTGGCGGCGAATTTACCTTAGAGTTTGGTGATTACGATGTTGAAATTACCGTACCTGCGGACCATATCGTGTCGGCAACGGGTAAGCTTAATAACGCAAGTAGCGTATTAACGAGCACGCAACGCAAACGTTTAAAGCAAGCCGAAAATGCTAAACGCCCTGTGTTTATTGTTAGTGAAGAAGAAGCGCTCGATAACGAAAAATCCAGTACAGATAAAACTAAAACGTGGCACTTTAAAGCTAATAACGTACGCGACTTTGCTTGGGCGTCGTCACGCAAATTTATGTGGGATGCTAAAGGCTATCAGCAAGGCGGTGATGAGCAGCCATTGGTTATGGCTATGTCGTTTTACCCTAAAGAAGGGGGCGATTTATGGAAAAAATATTCAACCGAAGCTGTTATTCACACTATGGAAGTGTATTCAAAGTATTCATTTGATTACCCATACCCAACCGCGCAGTCAGTAAATGGCCCTGTTGGTGGTATGGAATACCCAATGATCACCTTTAATGGCCCGCGCACTAAGCTGCAAGATGATGGAACTCGTACTTACTCTCAAGCAGAAAAACGATTTTTACTCGGTGTAGTGATCCATGAAGTGGGTCATATTTACTTTCCGATGATAGTAAACTCAGATGAGCGCCAATGGACTTGGATGGATGAAGGTTTAAATAGCTTTTTAGACGGTGTTGCAGGGCGAGAGTGGGATCCAAGCATTCCATGGGGTGTTGAGCCGCGCGATATAGTGGCGTATATGAAGTCAGAAATTCAAGTGCCTATAATGACCCAGTCAGACAGCGTATTGCGTTTAGGCCCTAACGCGTACACTAAACCCGCTGCTGCACTTAATATTTTACGTGAAGTTATTTTAGGCCGAGAGCTGTTTGATTTTGCGTTTAAAGAATACGCCCAGCGCTGGAAGTATAAGCGCCCTACCCCAGCTGATTTTTTTCGTACCATGGAAGAAGCTTCGGGTGTTGATTTAGATTGGTTTTGGCGTGGTTGGTTTTTTACCACAGATCACGTAGATATTGCTTTAGATAAGGTATATCAACTGCGTTTAGACACTAAAAACCCTGATATTGATTTTAGTCGATTGCGCGATATTGAAGCAAATAAGCCAACTTCGCTGTTTGTAGAGCGTAACCGCGCACAAGGTAAAAAAACCTGGGTAGAAGAAAATCCCGATGTTACCGACTTTTATGACGAAAACGACCGTTTTACCGTTACTAATAAAGAACGCAACGCGTACAACAAGTTTTTAAAGGGCTTAGAGCCGTGGGAGCGTAAAACGCTTGAGCGTGCAATAAAAGAAGACCAAAACTACTACGTAATGGAGTTTTCTAACGTAGGCGGCTTAGTAATGCCTATTCTATTAGAGCTGACTTTTGAAGATGGCAGCAAAGAAGAGCGTTATATTGCGGCCGAAATTTGGCGTCGTAATTATAAAAATGTGCAAAAACTAATAGTGACAGACAAAAATAAATCGCTGGTGTCGGTTACTATCGATCCGCGCTGGGAAACGGCTGACGTAGATATTGAAAATAATAACTACCCACGTCGTATTATTCCATCACGCATAGAAGTATTTAAAAAAGAAAAGAGCAAAGCAAAAGTAAGCCGCGATATTATGCAAGATATTAAAACCGAGCTTAAAAAAGACGAACCTAAAGGCGACGAAAATAACAGCAGTGAGGAGCAACAATAATGCGCATATTGCTAATTATTGTTAGTTTATTAATTGCTGCGCCTAGTATGGCGCATCAATTAAAGTCGTCTGTTACTACTGTGCTTTTTAATAAACGTACTAATAATATTGAGCTAATGCATCGTTTTTATTTGCACGATACTGAGCATGCTGTGGCGCACTTATTTAAAGGTAAGGTTGATATTATTAGCAATAAAATAGATCAACAACGCTTTGCTAAGTATGTAGAGTCGCATGTTGCGCTACAAACGTTAAACGGTGAACCACTGCCGCTTAACTTTGTAGGAGCACAAGTTGATGGCAAGTTTTTTTGGGTTTACCAAGAAGCGCCAATTCCGGTAAAAATTGCAGGAATTAAAATGAGTAACGGTGCACTGCGCGACTTATGGCCTTCGCAAGTTAATATGGTTAACGTTGAAGGACAAGGAAAAATAAAAACCTTAAACTTTACTCAAGACGATACTTGGCTTGAAGCAAGGTTTGAGCAACAATAATCCTACAAACTACGCGCACAGTCACTGTGCGCGTTTTTGTTATTTTCATTCCCGTTTTTCTGATCGACTTAATACTAAATTACGTTAATATACCTTGTATATTAGTGTGCTTTTTAGCAAGCTAGGTAACCTGAACTTTGGATAATAAATCTATCTCAAGCAGCTACTTTCAGCGCTAACTGCGTTGAATTTACTTGCAATAGGCCAGCTATTGACGCGTAAATTCGCCTTGTTTTCACTGAAAATCTCTGGCTAGAGAAAATAAATTTAAATATAACTATGATTTAGTATGTTAGTAAATCTCTTAACC
Source organism: Pseudoalteromonas sp. SG44-5 (assembly GCF_014164175.1). Classification (NCBI taxonomy): domain Bacteria; kingdom Pseudomonadati; phylum Pseudomonadota; class Gammaproteobacteria; order Alteromonadales; family Pseudoalteromonadaceae; genus Pseudoalteromonas; species Pseudoalteromonas sp. SG44-5. The sequence continues at coordinate 13,640 of NZ_JACJES010000012.1, forward strand.
AGAGGTCAGGTTAGGTATATAAATTTTGTTATTCATCAGTGATTTAGTTTTATAAACGATGAAGTTATTTTTATATAGGGTTTAATTCAATGGGTATTAAATACAAGGAAGGATATATAAATGCAGATTGAAGCGATTAAAGGTGTGATTTTTGATTTAGATGGCACTTTAGTGTCATCAGAATTAGATTTTTCATTAATTAAAGCGCAAATAGGGTGCCCGTGTGAGCAAGACTTACTCGATTATATTGCCCAATTGCCTTCAGCATATATGCGCGAAGAGGCAATGAATATTGTACATCAGCATGAGTTACTCGACGCTCAACATGCCAAAATGCTACCCGGTGTGAGTGAGGCTGTAAATGCCCTTAAAGCTAAAAACATTCCAATGGCGATAGTTACACGCAATTTTGACAAAGCGGCCGCTATTAAGTTACAAAATAATCCACTGCCAATAGAAATAGTGCTTACCCGAAGTGACGCGCCAGCAAAACCCGATCCGAGTGCATTAAATAATATTGCTAACTTGTGGAATATGAGCCCAAGTAATTTATTGTATGTGGGCGATTTTTTATATGATATTCAGGCAGCGCATAATGCCAATATGCGTGCATGTTTATACGCCCCCGATGTTACTCCTAGTTATGCTAGCCAGGCCGATTATGTATTACATGATTTTACGCAGTTAGTTACTTTAATTGACAATTACGCACAAAAAGTTGTGTTATGTTAAATAGCGCCTTGTTTGTTTTTTTATGTAATTAGTGTGGTGTTATAAACGTTATATATTAACGTGGTGCTAGCCCAATACGTTTTGAATTGGTAAAATGTCGACAAGTTTAACGTATTCATTAGAGGTACATGATGGGCAGAGCATTTGAAGTTCGTAAAAGTTCGATGGCTAAAACGGCTAACGCAAAAACTAAAGTAAATTCAAAATACGGCAAAGAAATTTACGTTGCAGCTAAAAACGGCGAACCTGACCCAGATGTAAACCAAACTTTGCGCCGCTTAATCGAAAAGGCAAAAAAAGATCAAGTGCCTGCGCATGTTATCGAAAAAGCAATTGAAAAAGCCGCCGGTGGAGCAGGGGAGGATTACTCAACTGCACGTTACGAAGGTTATGGCCCTGGAAATTGTATGGTTATTGTTGACTGTTTAACCGATAACCCAAATCGTACTATTAAAGATGTACGTTTGCCTTTTACTAAAACAGATTCAAAAATTGGTACACCGGGTTGTGTAGCACATATGTTTGATCATTTTGCTGTACTTGGTTTTTCAGGCGATGATGACGAAGTTGTGTTAGAAGCACTAATGATGGCTGACGTTGATGTAACCGATGTTGAAGTTGAAGACGGTAAAGTATCGGTGTTTGCCCCACATACAGAATACTTTAAAGCTAAAACAGCCCTTGAAGAGGCGTTTGAAGGCATTAATTTTGAAGTAGACGAAATTACTTTTGTCCCGCAAGTACATATTGAAATTACAGATGAAGAAGTAATTGCTAACTTTGATAAGTTCATCACTATGCTTGAGGATTGTGATGACGTACAAAATATTTATCACAACGCAATCATCAAAAACTAATTAAAGCTGTATATTAAAGCGGTAATAATTTTAGAAAAAGCGTGTTTTGTGTAAGCAAAACGCGCTTTTTTGTGGTTAAAAACTAATAACGGCTACTAAGATGAATGTTAGCCATTCACCTTAGTTATTAATAATGGCTGGTATTTTTGGCAAATAAATAAAAACCAGCACTTTGGCTGGTTTTTGTATGCTAACTAGGGTGTTTTATTACTTGAAGTTAAGTGTTAAGTACCTTGCTGCGCTTTATATTTTAAGCGGTAGCTGTGCAATAAAGGCTCAGTGTAGCCACTTGGTTGCTTAGCTCCTTCTAACACTAAGGCTAGTGCAGCTTGGTAGGCAATATTATTAGCAAGTGATTGCTCACTAATTGCCATAGGCTTATAAGCACTGTCATGTTCATTTTGGCCATCTACCACTTTTGCCATTTTAGCCATGGTTGATCTAATTTGTTGCTCGCTGCAAATACCATGATGCAGCCAGTTAGCCATATGTTGGCTTGAAATACGCAGTGTTGCTCTGTCTTCCATAAGGCCAATGTGGTTTATGTCGGGCACTTTAGAGCAGCCAATCCCTTGGTCAATCCAGCGTACTACATAACCTAAAATACCTTGGGCGTTGTTTTCAAGCTCGGTTTTAATATCTTCTTTGCTAAGTAGCTCAGGCTCGTCCATTAATGGCGGGGTAAGTAGCTCATCTAGGCTGGCAATAGCACGCTTAGCAATGCTTTGCTGCTCGCTAAATACATCTACATCATGATAATGCATAGCATGCAGAGTTGCTGCAGTGGGGGAGGGCACCCACGCGGTATTAGCACCTGATTTAGGATGAGCTATTTTTTGCTCCATCATTAATGCCATTTTATCGGGCATAGCCCACATACCTTTACCTATTTGTGCTTTATGGCTTAAGCCACAAGCCAAACCAATGTCTACGTTGCGATCTTCGTAGGCGCTGATCCACGGCTCTAATTTAATAGCGGCTTTAGGCAGTACCACACCGGCGTGCATTGAGGTATGAATTTCATCACCTGTTCTATCTAAAAATCCGGTATTAATAAATACTACACGCTCTTTTGCTGCATGAATACAGGCTTTTAGGTTAGCTGAAGTACGGCGCTCTTCATCCATAATGCCCATTTTAATGGTGTTTTTTTCTAAGCCAAGTGCTTCTTCAACCATGTTAAATAGCGTGTTAGTTAATGCCACTTCTTCAGGACCATGCATTTTAGGTTTTACAATATTTATACTTTGCGCACTGGAGTTTTTAAGCGCACTGCTAGAATTTAAATCATGCAGCGCCGCTGTTGCAGTAAACATGGCATCCATAATGCCTTCAAACACATCGTTACCGCTTACGTCGGTAATTGCTGGATTGGTCATTAGGTGGCCTACATTGCGCACAAACATCATGCTGCGGCCTTTTAAGCTTAGGGTTTCACCATTTAGCGCCGTATATTGGCGATCGCTTTGCAGGGTACGTTCAACTGTGTTATCGCCTTTTTTAAACGATTCAACTAAGTTGCCTTGCATTAAACCTAACCAGTTTTTATAAACTTGTACTTTATCCTCTGCATCAACCGCAGCTATAGAATCCTCGCAGTCCATAATAGTGGTAAGTGCAGCTTCAAGTACCACATCTTTTAAGCCAGCTTTATCTGCTTGGCCTATTGGGTGATGGTGATCTATATGTAGCTCAAGGTGTAGGCCATTATTTTTGAGCAAAATAACGCTAGGGTTTTGTGCTTCACCTTGGTAACCCACTAATTGCTCAGGCTTTTTTAGTTTGGTTTGTGAGCTGTCGCGTAGAGTAATTGACAGCGCACCGTCAACAACAGAATAATTAGTGCTCTCTATATGCGAGCCGTTTTCTAGTGGCAAGGCTTTATCTAAAAACTGCCTCGCGTATGCCATTACTTTAAAGCCACGAACTGAGTTATAAGTACGGCCTTTTTCGGCACCATCTTCTTCGCTTAGTACATCAGTGCCGTATAGGGCATCGTATAACGAACCCCAACGTGCGTTTGCAGCATTAAGTGCAAAGCGTGCATTGCTTACCGGCACTACTAGCTGTGGTCCCGCTGTTTGTGCTATTTCGGGCTCAACATTCTTTGTTTCAATACTAAAATTTTCAGGTTCGTTTACAAGGTAACCTATGTCGGTTAAAAACGTCTGGTACTGGGCTTTATCCCAGCTTTTATTAGCCAGATGATACTCATCAATTTGCTGTTGTAGCTGTTCGCGTTTAGCAAGTAGAGCTCTATTTACTGGCGTTAATGTTTGTACAATATGCGCAAAGCGCTGCCAAAATTGCTGCTCATTTAAATGTGTACCAGGTAATAGCTGGTTTTTAACAAAGTCAGCTAGTTGGTTGTCTACGCTGAGTCCTGAGTGAGTGAGAGTATGGGGCATTTTAATAATCCTTAAACGGTCGCGATATTGTAAATTTTAGTGTGCGTAGTGTAACCATAACGTAAAAAAGAGGGGTTGAGTGCATTTTGCTCATTCATGATATGTATAGCCGCAATAACAACTATAAATTTACTAAATCTGAAAAATAAGCCTAATGTTTAATTAAGCGCTGCAGAGCAACTAAAGCAGTCACTCTCATAACACTATAATAATTTACCCCGTTCAAAGGATTTTAATTATGACTACATATAAAAGCGAAACAGATACATTAGCAACACTTTGTAAAAAACAAGGTAGTGCATGGAAAACCATTAACCCTGAATATGCAACACGTATGCGTTTACAAAATCGCTTTCGTACTGGGGTAGAAATTGCACAGTTTACTGCTGACATTATGCGTGAAGACATGGCCGCATACGACGCAGATACAAGCCAGTACACTCAGTCTTTAGGTTGTTGGCATGGATTTACTGCGCAACAAATGATGATGGCTATTAAGCGCCATCAAAAAACAACTAAGCGTAGTTATGTATACTTAAGTGGCTGGATGGTTGCGGCACTTCGTTCAGAGTTTGGTCCGCTTCCGGATCAAAGTATGCACGAAAAAACCTCAGTTCCGGCACTAATTGAAGAAATTTACACCTTTTTAAAGCAAGCCGATGCACGTGAACTAGACCATTTATTTAATGACCTAGATGCAGCTAAAGCAAACGGCGGCGACGTACAAGCGGTACTAGATAAAATTGATAACTTTGAAACGCACGTAGTGCCAATTATTGCTGATATTGATGCCGGTTTTGGTAACGAAGAAGCGACTTACCTACTCGCTAAAAAAATGATTGAAGCAGGTGCTTGTGCAATTCAAATCGAAAACCAAGTGTCTGACGCTAAGCAATGTGGCCACCAAGCAGGTAAAGTAACCGTACCGCACGAAGACTTTTTAGCTAAAATTAACGCAGTACGTTACGCATTTTTAGAACTGGGCATTGATAACGGTATTATTGTTGCGCGTACCGATTCACTAGGCGCCAGCCTAACGCAAAAAGTACCGGTTTCACAAACACCAGGTGACTTAGCTAGCCAGTACAATGCATTTTTAGAAACTACGCCAATTAACGGTGTTGAAGATTTAAATGAAGGCGACACTGCAATGAAGCTTAATGGCCAACTTTGCAAACCAACGCGCCTTGATAATGGTTTATTCCAGTTCCGCGAAGGTACAGAAAAAGACCGCGTAGTACTAGATTGTGTAACTAGCCTACAGTCGGGTGCAGATTTACTGTGGATTGAAACCGAAAAACCACATGTTAAGCAAATTGCTGAGCTGGTTAATCGTGTTAAAGAGCAAGTGCCAGATGCTAAGCTTGTTTATAACAACTCACCGTCGTTTAACTGGACACTTAAGTTTCGTGAGCAAGTGTATCAAGAATGGCAAGAAGCGGGCCGTGACCTTAGCGCTTACCCAAGCTTGGGTGACAATAAAGGCCTTATGGCACCAGAAATGGATGCTACCGAGCTTGCAGTAGCAGCCGATTTACTAGTACAAAACTTCCAACGTGATGGTGCACGTGAAGCCGGTATTTTCCATCACTTAATCACATTGCCAACGTACCATACAGCAGCATTAAGTACGGATATTTTGTCAGAAGGTTACTTTGGTGACTTAGGCATGCTGGCTTATGTACGTGATGTACAGCGTCAAGAGATTCGTCGCGAACAAGCGTCTGTTAAGCACCAAGACCTTGCAGGCTCTAACATTGGCGATACACACAAAGAGTACTTCTCTGGTGATAATGCGCTTAAAGCCGGTGGTGAAGATAACACCATGAACCAATTCTAATTCAACTAGATAGTGTTACGTAAAGGGCCGAAAGGCCCTTTTTTTATGCGTATAATTAAGTAACCTGTCTGTGGGTAATAAAGCTAGCTTTAGTCACTTTTTGACGTTAACTGCATTGAATTTGTTTGCAATAGGCCAGCTATGGGCGCGTAAAGCTGCCTTGTTTCCTCCCCACTCCTCAAAAACCTCTGATTAAAGAAAATAAAATTATCATTACAGTTTAATACTTTAGTAAACCTTTTAACCAGTTCAGTTAAGTAGCTACCCACAACAGATCAGTATTTAACTAGCTGGCTATAATTACGGATCAGAGTTTAACCAAGCTTAGTGTAAAGCCCATTATTTAACCTTTTTAGCACTTTTATGGCTTTATAAACTGTAAATAAAGGCCATAAGTGACTGATTTTAGCTTTTTGAGTGAACACTCACCTTATAATAAACCGATTTTTTACTAACTTGAGCAATCCACAAAACACTTTTTTACTAACTGAGGGCCTATAAACACTAGCTCAAACCGGTTTTTTACCAACTCAGTGGGTATTTAATTGTATAAACCGAAATTTTACCAACTCAAATAATAGTTAAGTCCGATACTTAAGCTAGGCATTAAGATAGCTTAAGTATTAGTAAGCATTTAGATGGCTTTATCTCTATATTGCTGATGTTAGCGTGTAGGTGAATATAGTTAAAGTGGACTATATCCCTAAAGGGGTAGTGAGTACTTTTTGGCTATATTAACCTGATCTCCGGATAATAAACTTATCTCAAGCAGCTATTTTCAGCGCTAACTGCGTTGAATTTTCTTGCAATAGGCCAGCTATTGACGCGTAAATTCGCCTTGTTTTCACTGAAAACCTCTGGCTAGAGAAAATAAAATTAAATATAAATATGATTCAATACGTTAGTAAATCTCTTAACCAGAGTTCAGGTTAATTAACTTGCCGCGGCGTTTGTGGTTTGCCTTGGTGTTACTATTAAAAATACCTAACCTGAGTTTAGGTTACTTACTGTAAACCCCCTTTACACTTATTGGTAATGCAAAAAAGCCACTTTAAAAAAGTGGCTTTAACTTACATACCAAGCGGTATGTTTGGTTATTTAGTGTGTTTATCAAACCACCATTGAATATAGGCAACTTTAGCCATTAAATTAGACGGACGAGCAGTAATACCATGTGATGCATCGGGAATACGTACCATAGCGGTTTCAACACCTTGTAGCTTTAATGCTTGATAAAACTGTTCGGTTTCTGAAATCGGTGTACGGAAATCAGATTCACCAGTTAGTAGCATAGTGGGTGTTTTTACATTGCCGACATAACTAATTGGCGAGCGTTTCATATAATGTTCTATATGATCCCACGGCTTACCCGGAAACCAATAGTCAGCAAAGAACGGATAAAAGTCGGCAGTTAGTACAAAACTGATCCAATTAATTACAGGTTTAGCAACCACGGCTGCGGCAAAGCGGTCGGTATGGCCAACTATCCACGCGGTAAGTACGCCGCCACCAGAGCCTCCGGTAACAAACAATTTAGACTCATCAATAAAACCTTTGGCAATTAAAGCATCTACCCCAGTCATTAAGTCGTCATAATCGTTACTTGGGTAATTATGATGAATAGTTTGTGCAAACTCTTTGCCGTAAGAATCACTCCCGCGAGGGTTCATATACAATACAACGTTCCCCTTAGCCGCATATAATTGTACCTCGGCGCTAAAGTGCGGGCCGTAATTGGCTACCGGGCCACCATGAATTTCAAGAATTAATGGGTACTTTTTATTACTGTCAAAACCAGGCGGGTAGGCTACCCAAGCTTGAATTGGCAGTTGATCGTGGCTCGATTTAAGCCATAGTTCTTCTACCTTGGCTAGTTGTTTATGCCCCAGCGAGTTGTCATTTAAACTTGTCAAGCGCTGTGTTTTACCACGTTTAATTGCCGCTACATCGGCAGGGCGCTGCGTGTCGGCTAGGGTAAACACAATTTCGTCATCTTCGCTCACATCAAAGTCGCCACCAGAATAAGGACGACCAAACGAAACGCTGCCAATTTTTTCGGTAATAACTTTACGTGAACCGCTACGAGGTTGGTACGCTAACGTGGTTTGCCCTTGATCAGCGTAACTAAAGTAAATGCCTTTAGAGTTACCGCTCCATTTTATTTTAGCTACGCTGCGGTCTAAGTCAGCAGTTAAATTAGTTGTTTTACCCGAACGTAGGTCGCGAATATACAATTGGGTGTTTTCGTAATTAGTTTGTTTGTCATCGTAACCGGTATACGCAAGATAGCGGCCATTAGGCGATACTTGAGGTTGGCGGTCGGGGCCGTTTCTATCGGTTACAGCGGTTACTTCAAGCGTAATTAAATTAAGTTTATATACTTCGCTGTTAGTTGGCTTTAACAAGTAATTGTTATGCCTATTAGCCGAAAAATATAACGCTTTTTTATCTTTACTAAAGCTAACTTCGCCGCCGTTATTAAATTCATCAAAGGTAAGTTGTTTAGCATTGCCGCCATTTGCGTCAATAATAAATAATTGCTCAAAGCCCTTTTTAGAGTAACCAGCACCATCAGCACGATAATACACGTCGTCAATATATTTAGCTGGCTCTGCCCAAGTAGCGCCTTCAGGTTTACCAGGTAAGTTAATGGGTGAGCTTGATGTGGTGGCAACAAACATACTAAATGCGAGTTGCTTAGCATCTGGGCTCCAGCTTAGCGCTTTTGGCGTACTTGTAAGGTTACTTATTTTGCTAACCGCGCCAGTTTTAAGCCATTTCATGTAAATTTGGTTGCTACCGTCACGGTTTGAAATAAACGCTAAACGAGAGCCGTCCGGCGACAACTTTGGCGAATGATCCATATGTACGCCAGAAGTAAGCGGTTGAATTTGTCGTGTTTTATAATCTACTGTCCAAATATTACCTATTTTACGGTCGGTTTTTATATCCATTCTGTTACGTACAAAATAAACTGTTTTACCGTCTTTGGTAATGTCTAGCTGGTTAGCGTATTCAAGCGTAAATACATCTTCTAACTGTAGGGTGCTGCTATTGGCAAAGGCAAGATTACCTGTGCTTATTAATAGACTAAGCGCAAAAAATGTTTTCATTTCAAATCCCTGTGGTTGTTAATAATAATAGTTATATGTTAGAGAGTTTAAAAATAATAGCTAGGGCGATGAAGTAATTGCGTGGGTGACTAAATCTGTAAAACGGTTCAGCTGTAAAGGGGGTTTACAACTGAACATATTAAATAATGCTTTAACGTTTACACAATAACTTTATTTGTTGAATGAGTGCAATACCGGCAGGGTTATCGCCGTGAACGCATAAACTATCGGCATCTAAAATTAACTTTTTACCTGAACGCGTAGTTACGCTGCCATCAGCTAACAGTTGCTTTACTTGCTCAATTAAAGCTTGCTCGTTATGCACACTACCTGCTAACTGCCTTGACACTAAAAGCCCTTCGTCGGTGTATTGTCTGTCGGCAAAGGCTTCTAATATTAATTTTAACCCTAAAGTGTCGGCCATTTTTTGATGCTTTTTAGCATCAGCCGTTGCTAAAATCATTAATTTTAATGGGCTAGGGTAGTGTGCTACCGCGCTCATTACGCTAGTTAAAAGCTGCTCGTTAAGCATCATGTCGTTATAAAGTGCGCCATGGGGCTTAACATAACTAAGGCTTAAGCCTTGTACTTTGGCCATACCTTCTAGCGCAGCAATTTGATAGTGCAGACAATTTGTAAGCTCGCTTGCACTAAGTGCCATAGATCGTCTGCCAAAACCTTGTTGATCTGGGTAACTAGGATGAGCGCCAATTTGTACCTTATGCTGCTTTGCCAGCTTGAGCGTATTTGCCATTACATCGGCATCACCCGCATGAAAACCACAAGCGATGTTAGCCATATTAATGTGCGGCATAACCTCTTCATCTAAGCCCATTTTCCAAGCACCAAAGCTTTCACCTAAATCGCAATTTAATAGCATTTAAGTTCTCCTTACTTTTTTATTGTTACAGGCAAAGTGCCATTAGCTGGCAATTTGCCTAACAGTACGTGTGCTAAAGCGGTAAATGCGGGGCCTGTTACAATATCGTTTTTATCGTGATCAATATTATAGGCATACGATGCAAGTACAGCATGCGCATAATCGCTAAACTCAGCAATGTCGTAAGGCGCTCTTAGGCTAATAAATACCGTGTTTTTATTTTGCTTTTTGGCAACTTTTAATAACGACTCAAGTGCTTTTGGCTGCTGTGCGTTGCTAAGTGCAAATTGAGGATCGTTTTTTAAATCATCCATACCGCCAATTTCTACCGCACTTTGATTTGGCGTTGCATTGCCCGCTATAACAACATCGGCTTTATTAATGTCTGTGTGTGCTTGTTGCGGATCAAAGCCTTGCAAGCTGCTACAAGTATAGTTAAGCGTATGTTTACTAATGCTTTGCAGGGCTTGTTGTAGTGCCATACATTTGCGGGTGTCGGGCATTATAATATGTATATGTTGCCCGGCTTTAAGTGTAAGTGGCAGTGTATTGTGAGTGTTTTTAACTTGTGTAATAGCCTCTACCGCAAGTTGAGCTTCAATATTGCGATGCGCTTTACTACCAATAACATGCTTGGCGTTAACTAGCGCATTAATGGCGTTAAAACTGGTGTTAAGTTTTAACTTACTTTTAAGCGCTGTAATACGCTGCGCCGACTCAGTTATTTCTTGCTGATTAAGTTGCTTAGTTTTAACCGCTGTAACTAAATCTGTAATGAGCTGATCAAGTTTGGTTAAGTCATCTATGCTGCGAATTTCTATTGGCATTAAGGCAATATCGACCCCTGCAGCAAAGGTATTTATAACCGCTTGAGTAGGATTGAAAAAGTGACTAATACCTGCCATATCAAGTGCATCGGTTACTACTACGCCATTATAATTAAGCTCATGGCGTAAAATATCAGTAATTATTTTACGCGACATAGTTGCGGGCTTAATCATGCTTTTACCATCTACACTGGTAAAGGTACTGCTATCAAGCGCAGGGTACTGAATATGTGCGGTCATGATCATGCCAGGGCTTTGCGTGGCAATAATCTGTTTAAAAGGGGCTAGGTCTTGTTGGTAAATAACCTCTTTTGAATGGTTAACTCTAGGTAAGCCCGTATGGCTATCTACGTTAGTGTCGCCGTGGCCCGGAAAATGTTTAAGCGAACTAATAATGCCGTTATTTTCAAATCCAGCAACTTGAGCTGCACCTAAAGTTGCAACGCGCTTAGGATCCTCGCCAAACGAGCGTACATTAATAACGGGGTTATCTGGGTTCATATTTACGTCGATTGAAGGCGCATAATTAACGTTAATACCCAAAGCACTTAGCTCGGTGGCCATTACTCTAGCGGTTTGCGCGGCAAAATAACTGTCGTGTTTTTCAAAAGTAGCACCAATCGACATATTACCGGTAAACGAGGTTGCTACATCGCGCGGTAGGCGTGCAACACGGCCGCCTTCTTGATCTACCGAAATAAACAAAGGTAATGCCGAACTCGATTTACTTGCAGCATGTTGTAATTGTTGGTTAAGGGTAATTATTTGTTCAATAGATTGGGTGTTTTCAGAAAATAAAATCACCCCGCCAATATTGTATTTACTAATGGCGTTTGCCAGTTCATTGGGTAATTGAGTCATTGGCGTTCGGCACTGTTTGCTTGCACCTTGGTGACAAAAATAGCGAAAGTCGAGTAATAGCTTTTGGCCAAGTTGTTGTTCAAGCGTAAGCGCAGGTTGAGCTATAGAAGATTGTAATGGCATTAAACACCCGATTAAAAAAGCAATAGACGATACAGCATACTTATTTAGCAAAACACACTCCAAAGCTAAATAAAATAGATAAGTGCATGCAGCTTATCTATTTTTTAGTGCAACTGCAAAGCAGATACGCAATAGCGGTGCGTTTAAGTCTTATTGATTTTTAAAGCTGAATAAACGCTGATATTAGTTAAGTATTTTAGTAACACATTTGAATGTGTGGCATAGCCTCGCTGGTGTTATTTTCAAGCCTGGCGTTAATATTATATACCCGTTTAAGTAGCGCAGGGGTAAGCACTTCTTTTGGTGTACCGCATGCGGCTACTTCGCCACTATTAAGCATGTAAATTCGATCTGCAAAACTGGCAGCAAGCGATAGGTCGTGGATCACGGCAACCACTCCTGCGCCTTGGCTTGCAATACTTTTAGCTTGAGCCATTACATCGTATTGATGAAAAATATCTAAGCTAGAGGTGGGCTCGTCAATTAGTAAGTAAGGTGTTTTATTGGCAACTAGGCTAGGCTGAATTTGGCATAATACCCGCGCAAGTTGTACGCGTTGTTTTTCTCCGCCAGAGAGTTGTGTAAAGGTATGGGTTTTTAAGTGCGTTACACTAAGTGCTTGCATTACTTGCTCTGAAAAATGCATAAGTTGCTGTTTACTATAGTCTGCTTGATGAGCAAAGTGCGCCATATCAACCACTTCAGCTACGCTAAATGGAAAGTCGAGTTCGTAATTTTGCGTAAGCACAGCGCGTAATGTAGCCAAACTTGCTATTGAGTAGTCGCTAAGCAAGCGGTCATTAAGCGTAATATCGCCATTATTAATTTTTATATCGCCGCATAAAGCTTTTAATAACGACGATTTACCCGCCCCATTAGGGCCTATAATTACCACTAACTCGTTAGGTTTTACATAAAAGTTAATATGCTTGAGTAGTTTTTTTTGCCCAATTTGGGCCGATACATTATTAGCGCACAGCATTTATAAGCTCCGTTGCTGATAAGTTTTTAACAACATAATTAAAAAGAAAGGGCCACCAATAGCACTGGTTATTAAGCCAATAGGTAACTCTGCAGGGAGCATTACAGTGCGTGCAAATAAATCAGCAAAGCTTAATAGCAGCGCGCCGCCTAAAATACTTGCTGGCATTAAGTAACGATGATCGGGCCCTAAAACAAGCCTTACAATATGCGGCACAATAAAACCAATAAAACCAATAATACCGGTAATAGAGACAGCTGCTCCGGTGCACAATGCCGTGCAAATAAATACCTGCTTTTTAAGCCGCGTTACATTAATACCTAAGTGTTTAGCTTGCGCTTCGCCTAGTAAATATAAATTAAGCGGTTTTGCTAGGCGTAGTAATAAAACCACACTCAAAACAATAATGCATAAAGAGGGCAGCATCATTGCAAAGTGATTACCGGCTAAAGAACCCATACTCCAAAATGTTAAATCGCGCAGTTGTTGCTCGTTACTAATTAATGTAAGCCCACCAATGAGCGATCCCACAATGGCATTAACAGCAATACCAGCTAGTAATAAGCTAATAATTGTAAACTGACCACTGTGAGCGCTTAATCTATAAATAAATACACATACACTAATACAGCCAATAAATGCGCCAACCGGTACCGCATAAACGCCCAAGGTACTGCTAAAGTTAGCAAATAAACTACTGCCTAATACTATAGTGGCTACAGCGCCAAGTGCTGCACCACTCGACACACCAATTAAACCCGGATCGGCTAATGGGTTTCTAAAAATTGCCTGCATAGCACAGCCACACGCGGCTAACCCTGCACCTACCACCATGGCTAACACTATGCGTGGTAAGCGTATTTGCCAAATAATAGCGTTTTTTAAGCTATCAGTTTCAAGCTGGTTAATTATTGCGACTATTTCACTTAAGCTTAAATTTACGCCCCCTTTACTTAGTGCAATAAAAAACATAAAAACACAGGCTAAAAATAAACAGGGAATGGCCATTTTTCGCTGTTTTTGTTCGGTTAATAGCGTACTTCCTAATGCCAGCATAGTTATTACTCACTTAGCTCAATGTTAGGTTGAGAGGTTTTAGCAAAGCGAAACTTATACGTTGTAGGTAATTTAGCATTAGGGTGTAAAACACTTGCAAGCTCAACTACCGCTTGTGGTGTACGTGGGCCCATGCCTAATAAATAACTGCCATCAAAGCTATAAACTTGCTTATTTTTAACTGCATTAGAGAACTTAAAATGTGCTAGTTTTGAGACGTTTTCCATAGGGGTGTCGCCGTGTCGTCCCATAGTAATAATTGCGTCTGGATTAAGAGCAAGGGCCGCTTCAGTTGAAAGCGGTTTCCAATTTTGTATGTGCTCTGCTGCAATATTAATTGCTCCAGCGGCATTTATTAATTCATTTGCAGAGGTATTTGCCCCGGCTACAATAGGTTGCCCGCTGCGTACATTAAGAATAAAAAGTACTCTCGGCTTATAAGTACTTTGTTGTAAAACAGTGTTTAAAGCAGCTCTGTCTATTGCCAAACTATTTGCAAGTTGCTCTCCCTTTTTAGGTACATTGAGTAAACGTGCAATGTGTTTTATTTTAGCTTCAATACCTAAAAAGTTATCTTCTTGTGTAAGTATGGTCATGTTTATTCCCGTACTTTTTAGCTGCTCTACTACCTTTTGAGGTCCTGTGTCGGCTTCGCCTAAGAGTAAATCTGGGCTGAGCGATAATATCCCCTCTGTACTTATTTTTCGTACGTACCCTATTTGCGGTTTTTTAGTCGCAGCACTTGGAAATACACTGGTGCTGTCTACACCTACAATACGATGCTGCTCATTAAAGGCATAAATAATTTCAGTTATTGAGCCTCCCGAAACAACAATTCTTTGTGCCGAGAATGGAGCTGAATTACTGCTACAAGCAAATGTTAACAGGGTAAGCGTAATTAAATATGTGTATAGGGGTTTCATAACAAATCCAATGTTGATACTATCAATAAACACGAACAATAACAGTTATCATTTAGATTTAAAAGCTATGAAGTTTACTATTTTTATATTACTGTCAGCAGTTGCTCATTATATTGGGTTGTTTATGCAACCTGTCTCCCCTAAAGCTATGACATTTTCGCAGGGGCAAAAAGCCGATCGTGTGGCAATTAATATTATTAACTCAACCCAGGTTAACGCCAGTAAAGTAGCTAAAAAAATACCAGCTGAGCCAAAACTAACAGCGTCTGTAGTTAAAAACGATAATGTTAGTACTGAGTTTTCGGGCACCAAGCAGCACCTTAAAGTAGTAAAAAAAACACCTGAAAATATAAAAAAAATAATAGATAACCCGCCAAAAAAACCAGCTAAAGCCAAACCGGTTAACACAGCTAAAAACACTGAGCATAAAAAGTCTGTAAAAAACGCCCCAGCAAACAAAAATAAAATAAAGCCTGCTGCGCCCAGTTCTAGTACAACAAAACTAAGTAACCAACACTCTGCTGCTAATCAATTAGTTACCGTAACCGAATTACCATTATTTAAAGCCCCTAAGCCAATGTTAACGTATCCGTTACGGGCTAAAAAAAGAGGTTACGAAGGGGTTACGTTATTGCAAATTGAGTTAAATAAGCAGGGGCATATAGCAAAATTAACTGTGTTAAAAAGCAGCGGATTTACTGAGCTCGATAAAGCTGCTTTAAATAATGTAGCGCAGTGGCAGTTTCATCCTGTTGTTAAAAATAACCACCCGATAAAAGCACGATTTAGCGTGCCAATTCGGTTTTCGTTAAACGTATAACAAAGAGTAATAACATGCAGTCAACTTTTAATGCGGTAGGTATTATGGCTTGGCCATTACTATTGGTGTCAATTATAGCTTTGGCTATTGTGCTGGAGCGCAGCACTATTTTAATTATTGCTAAGTGGCAATTAAAGCAACATAAACTAGGTACAAGTCAATTTGCAATTACGCTGCAAGCTAAGCAGTTGTTGCACAGTGAGCAACGTCTTCAATGGTGCCAATTGTATTTACAAGACTGCTTAATTGATTGGCGAAAACGGCTAAACATATTGAGTTTATTGGCCTCTTTAAGCCCTTTAATGGGGTTACTTGGTACTGTGTGGGGGTTGGTCGTTATGTTTAAACGCATTGCCGAAACTAATCAAGCGGTTACGCCTGCTTTACTAGCTGATGGCTTGTGGGAAGCTATGTATTCAACCATGGCTGGATTAGTTATTGCTATTCCATGTTTATTAGTTAGCGGCTTATTAAACACCATACTAGAAGGGTTACAAAATGATTTTACAAGAATCATCAATCATTTAAATTATAAGTTTACCTATAGTGACTCACCTTATGCTTAGCTTGCCACCGCGTAATACAGCGGCGCAATTAGTGCCAGACTTAACCGCTTTGCTTGATGTGTTATTTATTTTATTGGTTTTTTTATTACTAACAGCAGCGGTTAAGTTAAATATGCTTGATGTAACGCTTCCCGATACAGGTAAAAACACCAGCACACCGGTACAACAAGCAGATGTAAAGGTGCTTAGTATTCGGTTAGAGCATAATAAGCTTCAATACGCCCTCGAAAAAGAATCATTTACTTCGTTAAATGAAGCGATTAACGCCTTAAAAAACAGTAAAAAAAGCTTACCTCTGTATTTAGCGGTTGATCAGCAAGTACCTAGCGGCGAATTAGTAAAGCTATTAGCTAAACTTTCTGCTGAAAAGTATCAAGTTGCAAATATTTTAGTTAAAAGCGATTGATAACCATTATCATTTAGTGTTTATTTTGTTATAGTCAAAGTGCTTTAGGCAGTAGGGGCTAACCCAAAGCGCTATGTAACTTTTTTGCATTCAATATAAGTAGAGCAAAAGAGTAAACAAAATATAATTATTAAATGGAGTAAATAATGCGTATTACCAAACTGGCAGCTTGCCTTGCCACTCTGTCTTCGCCCTTAATGGCAGCTGATCTTGAAAACCCTAACCACACTAATATGCCGGTTACAGCACTTGATGCAGTAACCGTAACGGCAACCCGTACCGCAAAGTCTGCACTAAATTCAGCTCAAGCCGTTAATGTTATTAACGCAGAACAAATAGAGCAAGTACTTGCTAGTAGCGTATTCGACAGCCTTATTAGTATTCCTAACGTTACTGCAACCGGTGGCCCACGTAATATGGGGCAAAAGTTTAATGTGCGTGGTTTTAGTGACGCAGAAGATGTGTTAATAAGCGTAGATGGTGCAATTCAAACATTTGAAAAGTATCGAATGGGGAGTTTTTTTTCAGATCCTGAACTTTATCGCTCTGTAAATGTTAAACGTGGACCAAGTACTGTTTTGCATGGCGGTGGTGCTTTAGGTGGTGTGGTAGAAATGGAACTTAAAGATGCCAGCGACTTTTTAGCACCGGGTGAGCAAGGTGGCGTTAAAGTTAAGCTAGGTCACCATGGCAATAATAATGAAAATAACGGTACCGTATATGCTTATGCACGCCCTACCGACTCATTAGATATACTTACTTCGTATGTAAAACGCAGTAGTGGCGACTTTAAGTTATCAAATGGTGAAACGCTTGATAATTCGGGTATTGAGGCAGAATCGCTGCTTTTAAAAGCAGAGTACTACTTAAACGAAGACTCCTTAATTGGATTGTCGTATACAAAAAGTGAAGACAATCAGCGCACCGAGTTTAATACTACCGATCCTGGCGCATGGGGTACGGTATATAGAGAAATAGAACAGTCGGTTACTAATTTAAGCTATGAGCTTAACCCCGCCAATAATCCTTATGTAAATTTAACAGCGCGCTTAGGGCGCACCCAAAGTCAGGTTGTTGAAAGCGATGGTTCAGGCACTTTAAAAGATTTTATTGGCTTAGAGTCTAACTACGAATACAACATAACCACACTTGATATTGCGAATACATCTTTAATTAAACAGCATGCTTTAACCTATGGCATGCAATATTCTGAAAAAGATCGAGTGGGAACCAAGTTAAGTTATCCATGCCTTAATTTAGACATGCAAACTTATCAATGTATTGATTATGCAGAGCAAGCAATACAAAACGAAATAACATCACAGCCCGGAGGTACTCAAAAACGCATAGGCGTTTACCTACAAGACGAATTTACTTGGCAGGCATTAACGCTTACCACAGGGCTACGTTATGAAAAGTATAAAACCACAGCAACCTCTAGCTTTGCCAACTCATTTAATAATTTAGATACCGATGTTGATCACTCTCAAGTGGTGCCTGCATTAACCGCTCACTATCAAATTAATAACCAGCTAGCTGTTTTTTCAAGTTATCAGCAAGGATTTAGAGCCCCATTAATAGATGAGCTTTATGATCAATATGGTGGGCGTGATCCGGCACTCGAACTTAAAGTAGAAAACAGCACCAATAAAGAAATAGGTGCGAGTTACCAAAACCAAAACATATTTACAAACAGAGATGCTTTAACTGCCCGTGTTATTTATTTTAAAGTAAAAATAGATGACGAAATTCAATCAAACACCAATATAGCCACTAATCCCGAACCCGCAGCGCGTTATAACAATAGTGGCGAAAACCAACGAGACGGCATTGAGTTTGAAATTAATTATGCACATACCCTAGGTTATGCCAACTTTTCTTATAGTCGAATATCAGGTGAAAACCAAAACAATGAACCACTTTGGTATTTACCAGCAGATAAATTTGCACTAAGTAGCGGGTTAAACTTTTTTAACGACGTGCTAAAAACAGGCTTTAATATTCAACATGTTAATGATCGCACTGTACTTGTATCAGGCATTGAGCAGCAACATAAAAGTTATGTTTTAGCCGGTATAAACGCCAGTTGGGATATTAACGACAGCTGGAATGCCCGCTTAGCAATAGATAATTTATTTGATAAAGAATACCAAGTTATAGCGGGTACTACAGGCGCCATTGGCGACTATGGTGTTGGCCGTAATATTAAAACGCAAATTAGTTTTAAATTTTAAGTTGCCGTAATGGTCACTTAGGCCATTACCTTTTAGGAGTAAATTATGAATACCTTAGTTAACCAATATCAAACATTAAAAGTAGCGCAGCCCAATATTCGCAGTGTAGATGCCGCCGTACAACTTGGCACCACAGAAGCACAACTTATTGCTTCTCAAGTAGGGCAGCAAGCAATTAAATTAAATATTAATCAAATCGAAAACATTCTCAAAGGGTTAAAAAAGCTAGAACATGTAATGGCACTTACACGCAACGGCGTTGTAGTGAGTGAAATTAAAGGCTGCTACGAAAAACTGTATACCTCACAGCGTAATAATAAAAAAATGGGGATAGCAATTAACCCAGGAGGCATAGATTTAAGGTTGTTTTTATCGCAATGGGCCAGTGTATTTGCTGTTAAGTTAAATAACATGGTGAGCATTCAGTGCTTTGATAAACATGGCCGAGCCGTTCATAAAATATTTAATACCGATAAAACTAATTTAACCGCGTATCAGGCGCTAATTAATAAATATAGCGACCCAGAGCAAAGCACTACATTAATGGTCGAGCCAATCAACCCCCAAGAGCTTGAGACCACACCGCAAGAAAATATAAATGTAGCAGGCTTTTTAACCGCATGGGAAAACTTGCAAGATGTGCATCATTTTCCGGCATTATTAACCCAGTTTAAAGTAGGCAGAATACAAGCACTTGAACTTGCACAGCCCAATTGGGCACAAGAAATACCAACCGCAAGCTTACCGTTAATATTTAGCACGTTAAAAGAGCAGCAAAGCGAGGTAATGATTTTTGTAAATAACAACGCCGCGGTGCAAATATACTCAGGAGCACTCAATAACTTAAAGCAAGTAGGGCCTTGGTATAACGTGCTTGATGAAGACTTTAATTTACATATTAAAAATGAAGATTTAGCCCGTGCTTTTGTCGTTAAAAAACCAACAGATAACGGTAATACTGTGGTGCACTCAATAGAGTTTTTTGATGAGAGCAGCAACACAGTTATGACCTTATTTGGCCGCAGGGTTGAAGGTAAAGAGCAACCGAAGCAGTGGATAACGCTGTGTAATAAATTAATCGACTGTTATAAAAGTTAACTTGATACAACACATTTATAATTATTGTCTACCGATAGGTAGGCAATAATTAACCGGAACTCTGGTTAAGAGATTTATTAACGTTTTGAATTATAATTAGATTTATTTTCTTTAGCCATAAGTTTTCAGTGAAAACAAGGCGAATTTACGCGTCAATAAATGCTTGAGATAGGTTTATTATTCGGAGCTTAGGTTAATTAGTACTGCACATTATTAAAGTTGGTTAGATTCTTGGTTTTAAAGCAGGTAGTATAAAATGTATTGAATATATTATGCATGCAAGTTGTACGTGAGGTATAAACAGGGTGTTTCACAAACTATTACCAACATTAAACCTCAGGTTTCTTATACTATTACTTGTTTTGCTTGCCTCTATTGGCACCTTAGTAAGTAGTTTTTATGCTACTTATCAAGTGCAAAAAGAGCAGTTAATCAACTACACGTTACACAGTAATTACGCTTATGCTAATAAGCTTGCTTCAGCAACAGACAGCTTTCTTGAAGCGGCCATGCAACAACTAGCTTATTCAGCAAACAAGTTAGAACAAAACATAACCGATGATGCATTTTTAAAAGAGGAAGCAGCACGGTTAAAGTTACAAACGAATAGCTTTAACTCTGTAGTTATAAATATTCACGGTATAAGCGTTGCAACTTACCCTAATTTACCCCTGGTTATTAATAAACCGCTTGGCTCAGTAGGAGCCTTACAAGCACGAAAACATAAAAAACCAATTATTAGCATGCCGTATATGTCGGCAGCAGGTAACTTAATTGTTTTTATTTCACATCCTCTGTTTTCTAACAACGGCGACTATTTAGGTTATCTTGGCGGCTCGTTGTATTTAAATGAGCGCAGCATTTTAAATAATTTATTAGAACAAGATTACTTTAAAGGCGGAACGCACATTTATGTTGTTGATAAAAACAAACAGATTTTGTATCACCCACAAGCTGCGCGTATTGGTTCTAAAATAGCTCACAACAAGGTTATAAATAAAGTTATAGAAGGACAAAGTGGCAGTGCCAACATTGTAAATAGCTTAAACGAAAGCATGCTTGCCGGTTATGCCCCAGTTAAATTAGCTAACTGGGGAGTTGTAGTGCAACGCTCTGTTAAGAGCACATTGAGCCCGCTAGATGGGTTAGTTGCACAGGTTATTAAGCGTACTTTACCAACGGTTGTAATCACATTAATTTTAATCGGCTTGTTTGCGCATTTTATTTCTAAGCCACTTAAGCGACTAGCTGATATTGCAAATAGAACTGATGAATTGAATCATGAAAGTGAGTTGAGAAAAGTTAAGTCATGGTATTTTGAAAGTCAGCAATTAAAAACAGCAATGTTAAAAGGCGAAAGTATTTTACAGCTGCAAATAGGGCAGTTACGCCACGATGCACAAACAGATCCTCTAACGGGGATTCATAATCGCAGAAGTTTAAAAGTATGGCTTGATAAACTAATCCACGAACAAACGTTATTTACCATTTTAGAAATAGACATCGACTTTTTTAAACGCGTAAATGATACATATGGCCACGACAAAGGCGATGAAGCACTCAAAGCATTAACCAAGCTTATTCAAAGTGTTGCTCGCAAAGATGATATTGTTGCGCGCATTGGCGGCGAAGAATTTGTGCTTGTAATACCTAATCAAAACAGTGAAGGTGCATTTAAAATAGCAGAAAGGCTGCGCCTTGCAGTTGAGTCGTCATATATAGATACCATTGGTTATATAACCATATCAATAGGTATTGCTAGTTACCCAGAGCACGGCACAAATATTGAACAAGTATTTAAAAAAGCCGATAACGCACTGTACTATGCAAAAGAGCATGGCCGTAATCGTAGTGTTATTGCTAATTAAATAGAGTAACTGCAAGGCCCTTAACTTAAATAAGGTTTAATATTTTAAAATTATTTAAATAATAAACTTGACACAAATTAAAATTTCTATATAGTGGGCCACAGCTAGAAAGAAAGCATGTAATCTATAAATCTCCATTTCGATGTTGTATAAGTAATACTTGTAGTACCGTCCTGAAGTTTTTAAAGTACCATCTCATTTTTTGCTACACCCGCTCATATGAGCATATTTTTTATTTTTATATCAGGATATTACAATGTCTAACATCGTATCAGGTACAGTTAAGTGGTTTAATGAGTCTAAAGGTTTTGGTTTCATCGAGCAAGAAAATGGCCCAGACGTTTTCGCACATTTCTCAGCAATCAAAAGCGAAGGTTTCAAAACTTTAGCTGAAGGCCAACGTGTAGAGTTCACTCTTTCACAAGGTCAAAAAGGTCCACAAGCTGATAACATCACAGCTGTATAATTTTACTTTTTAAGTAAAATGAAAAAAAGCGCTTAAGGCGCTTTTTTTGTGCCTAAAATTTGGTATTCCTCGGTAACTCTCCCCACAGTATTGTATTTCAACGTATTAAACTTAACTAGCCAAGCTTCGCTAAAATACAGGTGCCAGGCTCCAAGCTTTAGGCTCTAGGTTTCAGGATTTATATCTCAGGCAGAATTTGCCAAGCTCAATGTGTATAGCTTTGGCCGTAAATGCAAAAGGTAGCGCTCAGACTTGAGCTATCAATCAACTATCAGCGAGCAGTTAGAACCCCATCCAAATTAATGGCTGCGAAAGTAGGCGGGAGTTTACCTCGCGCTTTTTGCTGTGTTTTCGATGCTGGGTATAAACTTACCCTGGGCGAGTAGCTTGTTACCTGCCGCACGCTCGTAGTACGAAAAACGTATTCGTAAAGGTGATGAGATCACAAAGTAGTGATTTAAACCCTAGAGATGAAATGCCAGCATGAGGCAAAACAGGTTTTATATTTCAGGTTTTAGGCGTTTGATGCAAGCTCAATAAAGTAACTAAGCAAATTCAATGTTTAGCTTTGGCTGTAAATACGAAAAGGGACAGCACTCAGGCTTGAGCTGTCTGCCAGTCAACTATCAACTATCAGCTATCAACTTCTTAATTATTAGCGAGTAGTTATAATCTCACCCAAGTTAATGGTTATGGAAGTAGACGGGAGTTTACCTCGCACGCTTTTTACTGCTTTATATTGCGCTTATGGCAGGGGGATTGTTATCTGATGTTGATCTGTGGTCGATGGTGAATACCATTTTAGTGTTTAAAGGTGGTGGCTGGCAGGTGGTTCTTCACTTTATTATATGATTCAAAGGTTAGCCTTTAAGCTCATTATAAACCTATTTATAAGCTAAAACGATAAAAGGGCCTTGCGGCCCTTGATGAAGTATCGTTCAAGTCAGATAGAGCTTTAACCCCTTAAAGCACTATCCTATTGTTTTGCAACAGTGGTTCATCTCATTAAGTTTCTAAGCTAGCGAGAGGAAAAATCCAGCAATTGCGGCGCTCATAAGGTTAGCCATAGATCCTGCTAACACTGCTCTGAGCCCTAAGCGAGCGATATCCTTTCGCCGACTAGGCGCCATACCGCCTAATCCACCTAGTAAAATGGCTATCGATGATAAGTTAGCAAAGCCACACAGTGCAAAAGTAACAATTGCTTGAGTGTGCGCACTTAACGTATCGCGATAATTTATAAAGTCTAAGTAAGCAACAAATTCATTCACTACTAACTTTTGACCAATAAAGCTACCGGCTAGTATTGCTTCATTCCATGGCACACCAAGTAACCATGCAACAGGCGCAAATACATAACCTAAAATTTCTTGCAGCGTTAATGTCGGGTAGTCAAACCAGCCGCCAATACCGCCTAATAAACCGTTTAACAATGCAATTAATGCTACAAAAGCAAGTAGCATTGCACCTACGTTTAGTGCCAAGTGCATACCACTTGCAGCACCCGATGCGGCTGCATCAATAACGTTAACGGGCTTTTCATCATCTAAATCTAAGTCAGCTAAATTGTCTTTAGGCGTTTCGGTTTCTGGCACAATCATTTTGGCCATTAAAAAGCCGCCAGGAGCCGCCATAAAGCTAGCTGCTATTAAATACTTAAGGTCAATACCAATAATTACGTAACCGGCCATAACAGAGCCTGCTACCGTTGCTAAACCACCTACCATTACGGCAAATAATTCCGACTTGGTCATAGTGGCAATAAAAGGTTTAACAATTAACGGTGCTTCTGTTTGGCCAACAAAAATATTAGCAGTGGCCGATAACGATTCAGTACGTGAGGTTTTTAACAGCTTTTGCAAGCCGCCACCTAAAATCTTAATAACCCACGCCATAATGCCTAAATGATATAACACGGCCACTAACGCAGAGAAAAACACAATTACCGGCAGTACTTGAATAGCAAAAATAAACCCTAATGTATCTTGCGATGCTAAAGGTCCAAACAAAAAGCTTATACCGTCGTTAGCAAAACCAATAACCGATGAAACAGCGGAAGATACACTTGCTAATGCATTTTTGCCTGCATCAAAAAATAATACAAAACCACCAATAATTACTTGCATCGCAAATGCGATACCTACCGTTCTAAGCTTTATTGCTTTGCGATTAGTTGACGCCGCAAACGCAATAGCTAGCAGCATAAACATGCCAACTACGCTCATAAAAGTTGTCATACAAATGTTTCCCGTTACTATTCTTGAAGAATATGTTTAATTTTACTTTTTATTATATCAATCGCAACGCGATTCATGCCGCCTCGAGTGACAACTAGATCTGCATTATGCTTTGACGGTTCTATAAATTGATAAAACATCGGTCTAACAGTTGCTTGGTATTGTTCAACAACAGATTGTAATGTTCTGCCCCTTTGCTCCATATCGCGTTGCATTCTACGCATTAAGCAAATGTCTAAGGGAGTGTCTATAAACACCTTAATATCAAATTCTTTATTAAGCGCTTTATCGCTAAGTAGTAAAATGCCTTCTACGATTAATATTTTAGCTGCAGTTACATACCGCGTTGTTTCGCTGCGAGTATGTTGTGCATAATCATAAATAGGTACTTCTACAGCGTGGCCGTTACGAAGTTGTGTTAAATGCTCATGCATTAGCTTATATTCAAATGCATCAGGATGGTCGTAGTTAGTTTGCGTACGATGTGCAAACGGTAAATGCGACTGATCCTTATAATAAGCATCCTCTTCGATAATGGCGATAGCGCCTGGTTCAAGTTCATTAACCAATTCATTGTAAATTGTTTGGCTAAAAAGAGATTTACCCGACGCTGATGCGCCAGCAATGGCTATAATAGTTCGTGTCACTAAAGTTCTCACCCACACAGGAAGATATATTGTTGGTAGATCACAATAGCAAAAAAGACACGATTAATCTCTTTTGCTTCGCTTAAGGGCGTAAATTTATAATGTTTAGGTTATATGAAACAGGACTTATGTCCTGTGCGTAAAAATCGAAGAGCAGATAAAGTAACCATATTGAATAACGGGAGGTCACAATGGCAAGAGCAATTATCCTAATGGCAGACAGTTTAGGAATTGGCGCAGCACCAGATGCAGATAAATTTGGTGATATTGGCGCGAATACTTTAGCACATCTGCTAAAAGCATATTATGACGAAACAGGCACAGCATTATCGCTACCTAACTTATCAAAGTTAGGGTTAATTGATGCCTGCGAAGCGGCCGGTAAAGAGCCTTGTTTAGTGTCAAATCGTTCAGCATCGCAAGGTGCATGGGGATACGCTAAAGAGCTTTCGAGCGGTAAAGATACGCCATCAGGCCATTGGGAAATGGCGGGAGTACCCGTTTTATTTGATTGGGGTTATTTTCCTAAAACTCAGCCAAGCTTCCCACAAGAATTTATTGACGAGCTTATTGCCCGTACCGGTATCCCAGGCATATTAGGCAACTGCCATGCATCAGGAACCACTATTTTAGAGCAGCTAGGTGAAGAGCACGTTAAAACAGGTAAACCTATCTGTTACACCTCAGCTGACAGCGTGTTTCAAATAGCCGCGCATGAAGAGTCATTCGGCCTAGAAAAGCTTTATCAGGTTTGCGAAACTGCACGGTCGCTACTAGATGAAATGAATATAGGACGAGTGATTGCGCGGCCATTTTTGGGTTCAAATAATCAAGATTTTGCCCGTACCAGCAATCGCCGTGACTACTCGGTATTACCGCCAGCCCCTACATTGCTAGACGTACTAGCAAAAGACGGTGGCGAAGTAATAAGTATTGGCAAAATTTCAGACATATACGCGCATCAAGGTATTACCCAAAAGCATAAAGCACCAGGGTTAATAAACTTGCTGAAAAAAACCAACGAATTAATGCAAAGTGCGCCTGATCACAGCTTAATATTTACTAACTTGGTCGACTTTGACGAAATGTTTGGTCATCGTCGTAATCCTGTTGGGTATGCAAAAGCGTTAAAAGAGTTTGACGATTATTTGCCAACTATATTAAACGCACTTAAAGCCGATGATTTACTAATTATTACTGCCGATCATGGCTGCGATCCAACCTTTCCAGGTTCTGAGCACACCCGTGAATACGTACCAGTAATTGCTTACCAACCGGGTATGACCGACACCCCACTTGGTGAGCGCAATAGTTTTGCAGACATAGGTCAAACCTTAGCACAATGGTTTAACTTACCTGCGCTTGAATACGGTGATGGCTTTATAGATAAGCTAACTACATCTAAATAAAAAGGAAAGATTAATGAGTACTCCGCATATCAATGCAAACGTAGGTGATTTCGCCGAAACAGTATTAATGCCAGGCGATCCGCTACGTGCAAAATATATTGCTGAAAACTTTTTAGATGACGCAAAACAAGTAACCAGTGTACGTAACATGCTTGGCTTTACAGGCACTTACAAAGGTAAGCCAGTAAGCATTATGGGATCGGGCATGGGCATTCCATCAATGTCTTTGTATGCGCGTGAGCTAATTGTTACTTTTGGGGTTAAAAACCTGATTCGTATTGGCACGTGTGGCGGTATTGGTAGCGACGTTAAAATACGCGATGTTATTTTTGCACAAGGCGCATGTACCGATTCAAATGTAAATCGTGCCCGTGTACGCGGTACTGATTTTGCAGCAATTGCTGACTTTGACCTGCTTTTAAACGGCGTCAATGCTGCAAAAGATCTTGGTATTAAAGCAAAAGTAGGTAACGTATTTACTACCGATACATTTTATCAAGCCGACGACACTTTTTATAAAGATTTAGATAAATTAGGTGTGCTTGCTGTTGATATGGAAACAGCCGGTTTATATGGCGTTGCAGCCGAATATGGCGCAAAAGCAATGGCGCTATTCACAGTAAGTGATCATGTGATCACTGGCGAAGCAACTCCTGCTGACGAGCGTCAAAGCACATTTAACGAAATGGTTAAAATTGCTTTAGAGTCTATCTAAGTAATTGGCTATTTAAGTAAAACAGTTCCTTGGTAACGTATTCACTAAATTTTGGAGACACGCCCAAAGTGAAGTGAGACTAAACCCCAAAGCCGCATTAATGCGGCTTTTTTTATGCTTAAACTTTAGTTTTTAACGTGAGTTAGCTCTGCATCTACAAATTAAGTTTAAGCCAGATATTATTTTGCAGCCAAGCAACTTACTGGCGTAATGCGCTAAAACCTGTTTGTATACTTTCACACCTTCTGCTCTTTATACAAAAACATCTAAGCCCATTTATTCACAAAGAGAGTATGAGACGCTGCGCTTTTAGAGGAATAACAAAGCCAAGAACAATGTGTTTTATGTCTACTCATTTACTCTCATTGTCTTCTCTTTGTGCAAATTGTTGTCGCGCATTTTAAATTAAAACCTGTTCACAAAGAGGCAATGAGGCGCTGTGCTTTAGTGGGTGAAAAGAGCTGTGGGTTGTGTGAAAAATAAATCTAGCTCTACTTATTTATTTCCTATTTTCACTCGTAAAATTTGGCAGCTAATTACTCTATAAGTATTTGTTACTTAATGTTAAGGTTTAAGCTCTAAAACGCACATTTAAAGTAAGTCAGTAACCTTAATACTTTATAGCCGATAATATAGGAGCTAACTATGTCTAATTGGGTTGATGCAACAGTAAAAACAATTACTTGGTGGACAGACTCGTTATTTAGCATAACGGTAAATGCCGACGTTGAGCCATTTAAAGCGGGGCAGTTTACTAAGCTATCTATAATGGATGGTGATAAGCGCATTGCGCGGGCTTACTCCTACGTTAATGCCCCCGATGACCCCAATTTAGAGTTTTACCTAATAAACGTAGTTGACGGTTTACTCTCATCGCATTTAGCCAAGCTACAACCAGGCGATAATGTATTAATAGAGCGCCGTGCTACGGGCTTTTTTACCCTTGACGAAATACCCGCCAGCGAGCAGTTATGGATGCTTAGTACCGGCACCGCTTTGGGACCATTTTTATCCATGCTACAACAGAGCGAAGTATGGCAAAAGTATCAGCATATAAACCTAGTACATGGTGTACGTTTAAATGACGATTTAAGCTATCAGGAGCTTATAAACACGCTACTTGAAGCTCATCCTAAGCAGTTAAATTACATTCCCGTAGTGAGTCGTGAGCAAGCTGATGTAGGGTTGCACGGACGAATAACGGATGCGATAGCTAATAAGCAATTGTTTTCGCACGTTGGGCTAGATGCCACGCCCGAAAATGCACAGTTTATGATCTGTGGTAATCCGCAAATGGTAAAAGACACCACCGAATTACTAATAAGCCAAAATTACCAACGCAATCGCCGTAGAACCCCCGGCCACATAACAGTTGAGCAATATTGGTAGTTAGGCGTGTGTATTTTGCTCGCTTGAACGTGTAGCAATATGTTTGGTTTTTAGGTAAATAAGTACCTATTTAGTGTGGTTATTCCTTTAAATGGGCAATAACCATGCTAAATACCAAACATGCTCTAGTACTAAACAGATAATCACTACCCCAAAACTGTAAAATTTGCTATGTTGCGCCCTAACAGTATTTCGTGCTCATTTTAGGAAAACTATGAAATCTTTACCTATCGTTTTTGCTTTTATATTTATTGGTGCCGCGGCGCTTGTTTACGCAACAGAGCAAGAAACCAACACAACAGCGCAAAGCAGTGCAGAGCAAGCTAAGCCTGTAATTGAAAAACAGCAGCAAGCTGCCGACGAGTCAAAGCAACAAGTTACAGATAGGCTCAATACCCTAGAACATAAAGAAGCAGTATTAACAAAACCAGTTGTTGATCCTAACAAAGTAGACGACTCAAAAGTACTTGGCACCGAAACTCCTAAGCCAGTTGAAAAAATTAAAAATAAAGAAGAAAAAGCCGCCGCTATAGCCAAAGCTGAGCAAGTAGTAACGCAAGCTAAAGAAGCCTTAACGCAAAAACAGCAAACAAAAGCCAAACAATCGCGCGAATCATTAGCTGTAATTGAACAATTAGTTAAAGCCTATAACGCCCGTAATATTGAAGAGTTTATTCGGGTTTATGCCGAAGACGTTGAATTTTATATTTTTCCTAACGAGCTGCTATTTAAAGGTAAAGAAAAACTAATAGCTCGTTATGGCTTAATGTTTAAAAAGCTAAAATGCATTCATTCATCACCAATTAAACGCATAGTACATGGCGACATAGTAATTGATCATGAATTATCAGAAACCTGCTCAGTAGATAAAAACGTAATAGATAAACGCTCAGAGCTTATTTCAAGCTATCAAGTTAAAGATGGTAAAATAATTCGTGTGTTATTTTTTCGATAACTCATAACTAGGTAAGTAAGTATCAAAATGCAGTTAAACGACGAGAAAAAAATTCGCCTAGAGTATCGGGTAGAGCCAGGCTGTTTAGGCCCACAAGGGCTAAGCCACATAGAAGATTTTTGTCGCTATGCTAATAAGCATATTAAATCACCATATTATGCGCAATTTTTATTTACCCCTCGTTACGACAAGCAAAAAAGTGAACGTCAATACAGCGTAAATAGCCGTAACTTATCGCAAGTTCAGGCCAAGCTGTACTTTGATCACTTTCAAATAAATATAGTAGAGTTTGAAGAGCAGCTCGACGAGCTGCTCAGTAAAGCAATAGATCTGTACTTTAAACGCTAGTCGCACTCAAAATTTCGTTAAAGCTTTCGTTGTCGTGTAGGCTAGCAAACGCACTCTCGTGCAGTAATTCATTGCGTAAGTTAGGTGAGTAATCTAACGCCATTTTAATATCGGCCAACGCATCGGCATGTTCATGAATTAACGCATAAGCACACGCACGTTGCCAATAAGCATAGCCATAATCGCTGTCTATCTCTATTGCTTGGTTACATAGCTCAATAGCTTGTGCTGTATCGTTAATTTCTAGCAGTGCATCGGCTTTATAAGCAATAGCTTCTACGTCTTCGGGTTTACGTTTTAAAATTTCGTCAAAAATTTCAATTTTATTAGCAAAATCACTTTCTAAATTAGCCCGCATCCACAGTGAATGAACTTCATTAGTGACCGAAATACGTTCTTGGTTACTGAGTATTTCTTCAGAGCGAACGCGCAGTTTTTCTTCAAGAATTTTTAAGCGATCTTCATACTCATCGGTAATAACGCTTACTCGGGTATTTACTATGTCTTCTACTTTATTTTTAACATCGCGCAGTGAGTTCCAACCAACTAATACTAAAATTGATGCGGTAGCAGTAATAATAAAAAATACATTGTTAATGGTATCAGTAGTATAGGTAATTGCACGGTCAGCGGTATCTAGCTGGGCATGAGTTACTTGTTTAGTTACATCCTCACGCAGTTTTTGCTGATCTTGACGCACAGCTCTAAGCTCATCAAGAATATAACGCTCCATTAGCGGTTTATACATAGGAGCAGCTAGCCCATCAACAGCTTGGTTTTGTTGCTGCTCGGTGGGAGCCGAAAAAGGGTCATCTTCAGCAGCAATGATTGCTGTAGAATTAAAAGTTACGCAAATAAACAATAGTAATAAAAAGTAACGCATAGTACGCCTAATAAATAAAATCAATAAATCGCTAAGGCAACTTTAACATGCACAGATTCAGGGTACTAGAGGAGGTTGCTGTTTCGTTAAACACTTTATAGCGCAGGTTAGGTAATTAACGTTAGTTTGCAGCAATTAGACATTTTTAGACGCTATTGATAAAAATTAGGCAAAAAAAACCAGCTCAAGGTGAGCTGGCAAAAACTACTTAAAACAACATAATGTCAAAGGGAAAAACAATAAGTTAGATTGCATAATAACGCGACTAAGCTGAACAATTACTTAACTCAATTCAATACTTTAAATTAAGTTACAAAAATAAATAAGGTGTATAAATCATCAAAAAATACACCTTTTTTAACTTACATGGCGAAGGGGAATATACACAGTGACCTTGGTTACCCGACAGCCAACTTTTTAAGCCCTTCACATTACATTACGTCGCTTATTTTAAAAGCGATCATTTTTATTATTTAAAATGCGCGGCATAAAGCCCCGCCTACAAAAGTTGCACAAAGAGTAGGTAATGAGAGTAAATGAGTAGAGCAGTTCCATTTTATCTGCAGTTCGAAACTTACAGCTCTTTTCACCCTCTAAAGCGCAACGCCTCATACCCTCTTTGTGAGTTAATTACTTAAAAAACAATTGCTCACAGGCCAAAGCCCAAGCTCGAAACACAAATAACAAGCACAAAAAAACGGCGCTAAAGTTAGCACCGTTTTTACTTAATACTTAAATAGAGTATTTAAAAGCTGTTATTACGCTACTTTTTTCTCTTCACAACTGGCTAGGTACTCGTCAAACGAGCCTTGAAAGTCGATTACTTGTTTATCTTTAATATCAATAATACGCGTAGCAAGTGACGATACAAACTCACGGTCATGGCTTACAAAAATAAGCGTACCTTGAAAGTCTTTTAACGCATTGTTAAGTGCTTCAATGGCTTCCATATCCATGTGGTTTGTAGGCTCGTCCATTACTAGTACGTTAACGTCTTGCATCATTAACTTACCAAATAACAAACGGTTTTTTTCACCACCTGAACAGTTACGCGCTTTTTTGTTTGAATCGTCTGCTGTAAACAACAAACGGCCTAACATGCCACGTACCATTAAATCGTTGTGCTTAGCGGTGCGCCACTGCGACATCCAATCAAACAAGGTTAAGTCGTTATCAAAATCTTTAGTGCTGTCTTGCGGGCAATAACCAAAAGTAGCATTTTCAGACCACTTAACTTCGCCCTCTAAGCTTTTAAGCTCGTCTACTAAACAGCGTAAAAAGGTAGTTTTACCCACACCATTTTCGCCAATTACCGCAAGCTTAGCGCCGGCTTCAAGTAATAAGTCGCCGCCAGAGAACAACATTTCGCCATCAAAGCCATGGCCAATTTTATTAACTTCAAGCGCTTGGCGATACATTTTTTTACCTTCGTCAAAGCTTAGCGAAGGGCTCATACGGCTTGACGATTTAACTTCATCAAGTTTAATTTTATCCATTTTTTTAGCACGCGAACTTGCTTGTTTCGCTTTAGATGCGTTAGCACCAAAACGGTTAACAAAGTCTTGTAGTTCGTCAATTTCAGCGCTCTTTTTCGCGTTTTCAGCAAGTAATTGCTCGCGTTGTAGGCCAGCAGCTTCTAAAAATTTCTCGTAGTTACCAGGGTAAATACGCAGCTCGCCGTAATCAATGTCGGCCATGTGTGTACATACCGAGTTTAAAAAGTGACGGTCATGCGAAATAATAATCATGGTACATTTACGCTTGTTAAGCTCGTTAGCAAGCCAGGTAATTGTATGAATATCTAAGTTATTGGTAGGTTCATCGAGTAGCAAAATATCAGGGTTTGCAAACAACGCTTGTGCTAAAAGCACACGTAGTTTCCAGCCCGGCGCTACGTTTGCCATTAAGCCATAATGAAATTCTTTATCGATACCCGCTTCTAGCAAAATTTCTTCAGCGCGGCTTTCTGCCGTGTAACCGTCCATTTCTGCAAATACGCTTTCTAGCTCAGCTACTTTCATGCCATCGTCTTCGCTCATTTCTGGCAAAGAGTAAATACGTTCGCGCTCTTGCTTTACTTTCCAAAGCTCCACGTCGCCCATAATTACAGCGTCAACTACGCTAAATTCTTCAAATGCAAACTGGTCTTGGCTTAGGTTACCTACTTTTAACCCAGGAGTAATAGATACATTACCGGCACTTGGCACAAGTGCCCCGCTTAAAATTTTCATGAAAGTCGACTTGCCGCAGCCGTTAGCGCCAATTAAACCGTAACGGTTACCGTTACCAAATTTAGCTGAAATGTTTTCAAACAACGGCTCTGCGCCAAACTGCATCGTGATATTTGCGGTGGAGATCAAAAAAATGTAATCCTAGAAAAAGTACTGACAGGGATAGGCTGCAGCAAAACGCCACAAACAAGAACCAGACAATAGGGTAAATTAGCTGGCGAATTATACAGATCCAAAGCCAAAGATGAAAGGTAAAAGAAACTTAAAAAATAGCCAGTAGGGCAAGAGCAGGTTTTAGGTGTCAGGCTTGAGGTTTTAGGTAAAAATTAACCAAGGTTAATGTACAAGAGTAGCGGGAGTTTACTTCGCGCTTATGGGCTGTAGGCGTTGAGCTTGCTGACGCGAAAAGCGCAGCTTTTAATGTGTAGGCACGATTATACACTCGGATTAATTTAAACGTGTTGTGCGGTTTTTAAATTTAGTAATAACAAAAGCTTGTACTTAATTGTTTAAAAGTTAAGGCTAAATTTACATAATTGTAAAAGCAGGCGCGTATTAATGATAATGGCGTAGTTTTTATTGGTTATATAACTAATAAGCCTATATTTATTTTTACCAATCAGGTAAATTGTTTTAAATGAATACTAACTTAATAATACGTTAGTTATTAACAGATAAGCCAAGGAGCGGTGTGTCTCGTGTCAAACTCCACACTTAGTTACTACAATCAAAACGCACAAAGCTTTAGTGACTCAACCCTAAATGTTGATATGTCAGTGCTGTATGCTGAGTTTTTGCCACATGTTACCGAACACGGTCATATTTTAGATGCCGGTTGTGGCAGCGCCCGCGATGCTGCTTATTTTAAACAGCAGGGGTTTACTGTTAGCGCGTTTGATGCAAGCCCAGAGCTTGCCGCATTAGCAAGCAGTTACTTACAACAACCCGTCGACGTTAAAACCTTCCAGCAGCTAGATTGTGTTAATAAATACGATGCTATTTGGTGCTGCGCCAGTTTATTACACGTGCCAAAAGCTGAATTACCACAGGTATTTTTAAACCTACAAAATGCACTAAAACCAAACGGTGTTTTGTATGTATCGTTTAAATATGGCGATACAGAGCGTGTGCATAATGGTCGCGAATTTACCGATTTAAACGAAAATTCTTTAACGCATTTACTTAGCCATACGCAGTTAAAAGCTATTAAACAATGGCAAAGTGTTGATCAGCGCCCAGAGCGCGAAAGCGAAGTGTGGCTCAATGCCTTGTTAACGCATAGCAAAGCGAAATTATAAGTGAATAGTTTTAGTGAACATCAACACCTGCAAAGTAATAACCAGCAGCTTATTACGGGTGATAATGACCCGTTATTACCTAATCTTGTGCATGCCATAAATAATGCCACTGAGATTGAAGTTACGGTTTCATTTATTCAGCCAAGCGGCTTAGCTTTGTTGTTTGATCCACTCAGTGAAGCTTTGCAAAGTGGTGCAACACTTAAATTACTTACCTCAGATTACCTAGATATTACTCATCCTAATGCGTTGAGAGAACTCATGGCATTGGTAGATCGTGGAGCCGATGTGCGTATTTACCAAACACACAGTAATCAAAGTTTTCATATGAAGTCGTATATTTTTGTCAAAACAAACGACCAAAAAGAGATTACTGATGGCTGTGCCTTTATTGGCTCAAGTAATATTAGTGCCAGCGCATTAACCAAAGGGCATGAGTGGAATTTTAGACACGATTATACACAACCAAAAACAAGCCAAGCAGCGAAGCAGTTTTTTAGTATACGCACAGCTTTTGAAAATATTTTTAATCACGAATTTGTTACCCATCTAAGCCATGAATGGATAAATAGCTACATTACTAGGCGTAAAACACAGCAGTTTGTATCGGTAAACCACGCTGATACAGCTGAGCAAGTTATTGAAAAGAATGAAGCTAAAACACCAAGGACAGCTCAAATTGAAGCGCTTAATGCCTTAGCGCAAACGCGTACTGAGGGCTTTAAGCGTGGCTTAGTGGTTTTAGCAACGGGTATGGGTAAAACATGGTTAAGTGCATTTGATGTAAAACAATTCAAAGCAAAACGTGTTTTATTTGTAGCGCATCGTGAAGAAATACTTTTGCAAGCACAGCGTACATTTTCTGAATTACTTACTCTATCTACTGGGTTTTATAACGGTAAACAGCGAGACAAAAACGCTGAGTGTTTGTTTGCCTCTATTCAAACCATTGGCCGAAGTAATCACTTAAAGCAGTTTGCACCAACGGCATTTGATTACATTATTGTTGACGAATTTCATCATGCAAGTGCGCGCGTATATCGCCAGCTTTTAAACTACTTTGAACCCAAGTTTTTACTGGGTTTAACAGCTACACCAGAGCGTACCGACCAAGCTGATATTTTAGGGTTATGCGACAACAACCTAGTATTTGAGCGTAACTTAACGCAGGGGATAGACCAAAAAACGTTAGTGCCATTTCATTACTACGGTATTTGGGATGAAAACGTAAACTACCAAGCTATTCCGTGGCGTAATGGCCGATTTGATCCAGCAGCACTTGAAAACAAATTTGCAACCCAAAAACGGGCAGACCATGCACTTTTACAGTGGCAGCAATACAAACAGCAGCGCACATTGGGCTTTTGTATATCTACCAAACATGCCGATTATATGGCTGCTGCATTTAATAAAGCGGGTGTAAAAGCGCTATCAGTGCATAGCCAATCAAAAGTACGACGTAATGAGGCGCTTAAACAATTAGAACAGCGTAAAGTTGAAGTACTATTTACTGTTGACCTATTTAACGAGGGCACTGATTTACCAAGCATTGATACCATATTAATGCTGCGCCCAAGCGACTCTAAAATACTCTTTTTACAGCAATTAGGGCGGGGTTTACGCACCCTCGAAGGTAAAACACATTTAGTGGTGCTCGATTTTATTGGTAACCACCACAGCTTTTTAAATAAACCTTATGCGCTACTTCATGAAACCACGCCAACTGGTGTAGTTAAAAAGCTTAAAAAACCAAACCTTGCTGATGGCTGCTTTATAAATATTGACTTAAAAGTTACCAACTTTTGGCAGCAGCTAGCCAAAATACAGCGCACCACAGCGTTAGAAGATATAACACAACTTGCCGAGCAACTAGGGCATTTACCTACATTAAGTGAGTTTTACTACCACTACGGCGATATAAAAAAGGTAAACAGCAACTACACTAGTTGGTTTGATCTAATTGCTAAAATACAAAATATTGATGACGAAGCACAGCAAAGTGCCAAGCAATTAGCACCGTTTTACGACTTTTTACATAAAGGCATACAAACTACCAGTATGACCAAATGCTTCAAAGCTATTTTTCTTGAGGCTTATGTTGCTTTAAATGGCTTTGCTAACCCCCCAACAGTTGCAGAACTTGCTGTAATGAGTGCAAAGGTACTCGCGCGCCATCCAAATTTAAAGCAACACGATTTACCTATTAAAGAACAGCAAGCAGCTGCAGATTCGCAAACATGGCAGAGCTACTGGCGTAAAAATCCAATTAAAGCCTACACCAATAAAAATAAAGACGGCACACAATGGTTTACCTTACAAAACAACACCGTAAAAGCCACGTTTGACGTACCCGCAGAAAAATGCGAGTTACTAAACGGCGCCGTGTTAGAACTGGTTGAATACACCTTAGCTAAATACAGCCAGCGACTAAAAGTAAAAACGCCAACCACGGAACAAAATACAGAGCAAAAAGCTGACAATGTAACTCAGTTAGCGTTTAAAGAGTTAGCCGATACAGCAAAAGAACAAGATAACGCGCTAAAACTGCCGTTCTTTCCCAATATTAGAATTGCCTGTGGGCATTTTAAAACAGGGGATGAAAGCGGTATGGAATTGATGGACGCGCCACTTGGCGCAGGCAAGCTTGATCCAAACGTGCATTTTTTAGCACGCGCTTCGGGTAACTCTATGAACGGCGGTAAACATCCAATACTGGATGGTGATTTACTGCTACTTGAGCTTATAACATCCGATAAAGCAGGATCGTTACGCGGCCAAATAGTCGCGATAGAGCGAGACGATATAAGCGGTGATGGGCAGTATTTACTGCGCAAAGTTAATAAATTACCAAATGGGCAATATGAGTTAATCGCTCAAAACCCAGATTATGAAGTAATGATTGCTGATGAAAGCATGCGAACATTTGCGCGGTTTAAACAGGTAGTTGTGGAATAGTTGTAGGTGCGATTTTATATCGCGCTTGTTTAAATTGAAGGTTAAATGTTCGCTCGTAGGCGTTGAGCTTGCTGACGCGAAAAGCGAAGCTTTCAAATTTCGGTGTAATTAATATGTAGGTGCGATTTTATATCGCGCTCATAAATTGGTGTTTTGATGTAGGTTTAAAGGATTTAAAAACCTCTATTCGAGGTTATATCGCGTTGGCGATGGCAACCAAAGGGCGGCTGCCGCCGACCGCCCTTTGGAATCCCACGGCGCACCCGAGGATCACACTTTATCTTCAACTTACGTTAATGATGTGAACGTAACCAGCGTAGGTAGGCCATCCATGGCCAAGCTACGCTTTTTACAGCATCCATGCTGTAAATTACTCATCATTAACTCAGTTTCAGGTGTGATCACGGGGAAGGTGTGTTTGTTGATAGATTGGAGATAATTCATAGACGACTTTTCTAATTTTTAATCACCCAACCGCTAACTTCCCAGCCTCGTGCCACATTTCACTTGGCATGGGGCTGGTTAATTCCCACGTTATATTCATCGGCTGGCTGCCGTTGTGGCTTTGGTATTTAACCTCGCCGTAGTTTACAAATCCCATAGTTCTGCCGTTTTCGTCTTTGCCTTGTTCTCGCACAAATAACAGGATGGTTTTGCCAGTTTTTTGGTGCTGAATATAACTAAGGCCACGGCCGTGTTCAGGGCGAGCGCTGTTTTGCGTTTGCCAATGGAATAGGGTGGGGCTGATTGCGTAATCGTGATACAGCGTGGTGGGTGAGTAGGTTTTTTCACACTTATTAAGCGTTACAAATAATAGCTCTAGATTTTGGTTTTTAAACTCTAAAACGCCTTCGCGGGCTGTCGATTTTTTATCAAACGAGTGCGCTCCAAATGCAGAAAGTATTTGCTGGCGCGTGTAGCGGCTGTGCAATTTTATGGCGTGATTAGGTAAACACGCTAAATCGCTTTCTTGTTGGTGAATGCGGTTTAATAAAAGCGTGATTACTTGTGCAAGTTCGTGCTGTAACGCTGGATGAATAAGCGTTTGTAAGCTTTGTTCAAGCGTTTTAAAGCCTAAACTTGTGCCAGTGGAATCCCAAAAGTTGTAATGCGCCATAAGTGCGTACTGTTGGTTTTGTGCTGTTGGCATAAAGCTAAAATCGTTATTACATAAATCACGTAAAAAGCATAAGTAGCTGAGCGAGTCGCAGCCGAGTAATTGGGTGTTGATTGCGCGGTAATACGCGGCGTAAATATCGGCTTGCTCTGCAGGTATTTCACCGTCCTTTAACCAATGCCAGCCGCCGAGCTTACCGTCTTTTGGTTTGTATATGTCTTCTAGTATGACTTGTGGGTTTATGCGTAAAAAGTTACTTAGCGTTAGCGCGTCATTGGTATGTTGCGAATAGCTATTTATCAGCTGCTGTAAACGGCGTTTAGAGTTTATGGCTTGCTGAATATTTTTTAATATTGTTTGTTGTGTGCGCTTTTGTAGCTCTATACGGCAACCCAGTGGTAAATGCGGGAAGTTGTTTTCGATTTCGGTTTTTATTGGCTGGTTACTTTTACCAATGAGTGCGCGGAATTTACTCGCAAAGTCATATTCTGGGCGAGCATTACCGACAAAGTCGAGTACGGTACAGCACTGCTTTTGGCTGTTGTCGGGCAGGCGTAAACCACGGCCAAGTTGCTGCAAAAACAGCGTTAGGCTTTCAGTTGGGCGTAAAAATAATAGTGTATCGACTTCTGGAATATCGACGCCTTCGTTAAAAATATCAACCACGCAAAGTATTTGTATTTCGCCTTGGCGTAGTGCTTGCTGTTTGGTCGTGCGCTCATTAGTGTTTTTGCTGGTGAGTACATCGGCGTTTATACCCGCTAAGTTAAACTTTTTAGCCATAAATTCTGCGTGTTTTTGGCTTACGCAAAACGCGAGTGCTTTAATAGCGTGAACATTGGTAACTATATCAGCAAGGCTCGATATAATTTTGTTAGCGCGGCTGTTCTCCCCTGTATAAAGGTTACTTAGCTCGCTTATATCGTAACGGCCGCCTCGCCATGTTATTTGGCTTAGGTCGGTGTCGTCATCTAGTCCAAAGTATTGAAATGGGCATAAATGGCGTTGATTTATTGCCTCTGGTAAGCGGATTTCGGCGGCTATTACACCGCAAAAATCATCGAGTATATTTGCGCCATCTTGTCGCTCTGGTGTAGCGGTTAAGCCAAGTAATATTTTAGGCGTAAAGTGGTTTAATATAGCGCGATAACTTGCAGCGCTTACGTGGTGTACTTCATCTATCACTATGTAGTCGTAGTAATCATGCGTTAAATTAAGCGATTCAATTTGGCTATTAAGCGTTTGGATGGATGCAAATAATTGGTTATAGCGTTGTGGTTTGTAGTTACCTACCCACAGCTCGCCAAAGTCGTTATTTTTAAGCACGCCACGGTAAGCGCTTTGCGCTTGTTTTAGTATTTCTTCGCGGTGGGCTACAAACAAAAAGTGTGCGTTTGGGTTTTTATCGTAAACAGTTTTAAAGTCGAACGCCGATATTATGGTTTTACCAGTGCCGGTTGCGGCAACCACTAAATTTTTATAACGATTATGTACGCTGCGCTCAGCACTTAGTTTTTCTAAAATAGCGAGCTGATGCGTTTTTGGTGTTATATCAAAATAAAACTGGCTGTTTGCCTGGCCAACACCGCGTTGCTCGTTAAGTGAATTAATGAGCTTTTCTTTACATTCAGCTTTGCCTGTAAATAGCTCGAAATCTGGCGATTGCCAATAGGTTTCAAAGGTACTTTTGGTTTTAGCTATGATGTGCGGTATTTCTTGTGCGGTAATTTTTAAGTTCCATTCAAGGCCGCTGGTAAGCGCCGAATGCGATAAGTTAGACGAGCCAATATACCCTGTATGAAAACCCGTATTGCGCATAAATAAGTAGGATTTAGCATGTAGGCGTTCTTGCTGATTGTTATAACTTAGCTTTACTTCGGTATTTGGTAGGTTTGCTAAAAACTCAACGGCTTTAGCATCCGTTGCGCCCATGTATGAGGTGGTAATTACTT
The DNA here is from genome assembly GCF_014164175.1 of Pseudoalteromonas sp. SG44-5. Taxonomy (NCBI): domain Bacteria; kingdom Pseudomonadati; phylum Pseudomonadota; class Gammaproteobacteria; order Alteromonadales; family Pseudoalteromonadaceae; genus Pseudoalteromonas; species Pseudoalteromonas sp. SG44-5. The sequence goes on from NZ_JACJES010000012.1 coordinate 53,836, forward strand.
TGAGTTTGTTGCCGCTTTTGGTAAACGCTTCCAGCTCATTTTTAAATATGCGCAGCCCTGTCCATTTTATAAATGAGACCAACCAATAAATAGTGTCGGACGATTTTATCTCGCGCTTTAGCTCGGTTTCGAGCGATATACCTGCATTAGCACCGCTAAATAATTCGCTTTGCGTAAGGCCCGTTAGCGGGAATATATCGTGAGAGTATTCTTTAAGATTTGCAGCAATAGGGTTTTGGGTATTAAACAGTGCAGTAAGTATTCGGCCTTGGCTATCAATAAGGTTTTCGTTAATAAGCTCATCATCTTTTATATGATCTTTAAGCCAAAGAACAAGGTTGTTAGCAAGGCTAATTTGCTCTTGTAACCGCTCGTTTGAATTAGGAATAGCATTTATTGCATGCTCAACAAGCTTGCCTAAAAAGCGTGAAAGCCATGTTGCCGCTTCAGCAGATTCTAGTTGACGTTCACCAACATAAAATTGGTCGCGATTTAAGTTTTGCTCAATTACTTGCGTAATTAACTGCTCGTAAATACCAATTTGCTGCATTAAAACTACTCCCTGTTTGCCAGTAGTTAGTGTACTAAAAAGTGCATTGTAAACAAGCATTAACTCATTATTGAATTAAAGACCGCTGCCAAGACAACTCCCCCGTGATCACACCCGAAATTGAATTAATGGTGAGTAATTTACAGCATGGATGCTGTTAAAAAGCGTAGCTAGGCCACGGATGGCCTATCTACGCTGGTTACGTTCATATCATTAATTTAAATTGAGGAAGCAGTGTGATCCTCGGGGCGCCGTGGGGTTCCAAGGGGCGGTCGGCGGTATCCGCCCCTTGGTTGCCGTCGCCAACGCGACATCTATAAATAAAGGCGTCGAGCGCCGGGTCTCGGGCATCGAGCCAAGAGCTTCAAATTATTAAAAGCTGCGCTTTTCGCGTCAGCAAGCTGCACGCCTACAGTAAAATTTAAAGACCGCTGCTAAGACAATACTCCCGTGATCACACCCGAAATTGAATTAATGATGAGTAATAGCTGCGCATGGCGGAATTTTGTTCCCGACAAATTCCAAGTACCTAAATCCCTTTAGGCAATGCGCGATAGCCGTGACTTTGCCATGGACGGCGAATACACGGCGTTTACGTTCATATTATTAATTACAATTGAGGATATAGTGTGCTCCTCGGGGCGCTGTGAGATGACGAATGACCAAAGCGTAGCTTTGCAGCTTGAGGAAGTGGAGGCATGGAAGCCGACAGTAACCCAGCTTCATGGATGAATTATTTGCAGCAGAGATTATTTGGAGACTATGCCCCTTGGTTGCCGTCGCCAACGCGACATATAAACTCAAATTTGCAATTAAAAGCCCAAGCGCGAGGTAAACTCCCGCCTACAATTTGAAGGCTGATGCTGAGATAATTCCCCGTGATCACACCCGAAATTGAATTAATGATGGGTAATAAGATGCGCATGGCGGAATTTTGTTCCCGACAAATTCCAAGTACCTAAATCCCTTTAGGCAATGCGCGATAGCCGTGACTTAGCCATGGACGGTGAATACACGGAGTTTACGTTCATATTATTAATTACAATTGAGGATATAGTGTGCTCCTCGGGGCGCTGTGAGATGACGAATGACCAAAGCGTAGCTTTGCAGCTTGAGGAAGTGGAGGCATGGAAGCCGACAGTAA
>NZ_JACJES010000012.1:55629-87386 GCF_014164175.1 Pseudoalteromonas sp. SG44-5
CCCAGCTTCATGGATGAATTGTTTGCAGCAGAGATTATTTGGAGACTATGCGCCCCTTGGTTGCCGTCGCCAACGCGACATTCTAATATGTTTTTAAAATAGCAACGCTAATCTGAATGCGGTATAAATACAGCACTTGAATTTAGAGGTACTTCATGGACGATTTAATCAATAGTGGCTTAAGCCTTTTATTTGTTGTTGGCAGTGTTTATTCATTACTAGGTGTTTTGTTTTTTCGAATTTGGTCACATCAAAAAAATGCAAAACTACCAATAGAACGCGATAAGTTAAAGCGCGTTGCGGCTCAAACACTCAGTGAACAAGTGAATGAAAAAATAGTTGATGTGATAGGGCTTGTAAGTTTATCGGCTTTAACTGTAACTATGCCTTTTGCTATCAAAGGTATTGCTGAAATGTTTGCCAGCGGCAAGTTTAATTACTTTTTAATTATTATGATCATCTTAGGTTTAGCTTATGTAGCAAGAAAGCTTTGGGTTGAATCTAACAACTTAATAAAATTAAAGCTTGGGCGTGATGCCGAATTAGCAGTTGCTTCCGAACTTATAGAGTTACAGTCACACGGCTATCAAATTTTTCATGATATACAAGCCGATGGTTTTAATATTGATCATTTAGTAGTAGGGTTAAATGGTATTTTTGCTATTGAAACCAAAGGCAGACATAAGCGAATAAAAGATGATACAAATTACAAAGTTAAATTTGAGAATAACCATTTAGCATTTCCCTCTTGGTTTGAAAGTAAGCCGTTAGAGCAAGCCCAAAATCAAGCAAATTGGGTGAATAAATGGCTTTATGAATCAACCGGTTTTAATACGCTAGTTTTACCTGTTTTGTGCTTCCCTGGTTGGTTTGTAGAGCTAAAGCAGCGTCCAATATTTCCAATTGTTTCGCACAAGCAGGTAGTGAAAACGATTCTTTCCATGCGACAAGTATCTTTAAATCAAGAGCAGCAACGTGCTATTTGTTACCAGGTAGTTCAACGTTCACTGCATGGAAGTAAAGCAGTTTAAAAGCTGCGCTTTTCTCGTCAGCAAATTAAGTGTTGATAGCTACCTTACCCAATCTATTATTAAGTGTCGTATGTTTGCTATGTTTAATACAAGTAACGAGGGTATTTATTATGACAATAGCAAGTAAAGTAACAACAAGAATAAATCGCTCAAAGCGTTATGTTTTTGATCGTGCTGATTTTGCAGATATTGCTGGTTACGACCAAGTTGGCCGGGTATTAAAAAAGCTGGTTGATAATGGTCAATTATTGCGTATTGGTTATGGGCTTTACACTAAAGCGAGAGAAAATCGCATTACGGGTAAGTTAATGCCTGCATCGCCTGCGGGAGCTGATGGTGTTATATTAGAAGCGATTGAAAAGCTAGGTGTTGACTACAAATTTGATGAGTTTTCACAACGTAGTATCAATGGTGAAAGCTTACAAATTCCAGCGACTCTGAAAATAATTACAAATAATCGCTTTAAACGCAAAATTGTCGTAAATAATAGTGCTATTAATGCTAATTGATAGTGACCTGTTTTTAGATGTTGCCGATGCTCTTGGTATGGGTAACCCTGCTATTGTTGAAAAAGATTATTATTGTTGTTGCATTACTAAAGCTACTTTCTGAATTTTTTTTGATACGCACTTATTAGTTTTTTCTGGCGGTACCGCATTAACAAAGTCGGGCATTAAAACTCATCGAATGTCTGAAGACATTGATATTAAAATTATACCTACAGATGTGTTTGCTAATATCTCAAAAACACAAAAAAGAAAGGCTAGGAAAGAGTTACATCTTCAATTACTTAATGCCATTAGTCTGCACAATTCTTTTTCGGTAGAAAACAGCCCTACTATTTATGATGAATATCGTTATCAACAAATTGATATACGTTATCCTCAAGCACATTCAAAAGTTCCATGCCTAAGGCCGTTTATTAAGTTAGAGCTGATAGAGACCTTGCTTTATGATCAAGTAGTGAGTAGAGATATATGTTCTTTAATGAATGAGGTCACTCAAAAGCCTCCTGAAGTTGCGCTAATGGGGTTTTCGAGTATTAAGAGTACACAAGCGGAAAAGCTAGTCTCTATGTTGAGGCGAACAGCAAGTTTTGCGCGCGATAATATAAGAGATGATGATCCTGCATTAATACGCCATATTTATGATACGTATTATATTCAACAAGCTGGGCTTGCGAGTGCTTCTGACGTAATGTCTTTGGTAAGTAAAGTTATTGCGGAAGACTTAACGCGTTACTCAAACCAACACGCTGAATTTATGAAAAGTCCGATTGCTGAACTGAAGTTTGGCTTAAGCTTACTACAAACCAATACATTATATGAAGAACGCTTTAACCAATATGTAGTACCTATGGTTTATGGCAATAATAGCCTTAATTGGCAGCAAGCATTTGATGTATTTAAGTTATATTGCAATCAAGTGTTAAATAACATAAAGCTTTAGCTGCCGTCGGCAACGCGACATATAACTCAAACTTGCAATTAAAAGCTTAAGCGCGAGGTAAACTCCTGCCTACAATTTAAAAGCTGCGCTTTTTGCTTCAGCAAGCCAACGCCTACGGTAATCTATACTTTACTTAAGGGTCTAAAACTAATTCAAATGAGTCATAAGTAAACTTTAGATTACTTATGGTTTCCTGCCTGATTAATTACAACTAAAAGTAAATTTAATTTGACTTTTAATAGCTGTATTCTAATATAAAGCATATAAGTAAACTATAGTTGACCTTTAATGAGTAACCCCCCTGAAAAAAAAACACTTGGAAGAGTGGTTAAACACACTGAAATGCCTGATCTATCAAAGTCATTTTCGTCAGTGTTACTCGCTGAAGCGATTACTTCAAAGCGAACAGGCATGAAGCTTACGCTAGTTGATGTATCGCAAGCACTAAACATTTCGAAGCCTACGCTGATAAAAATAGAAAAAGGTGATGTTAATGTGCAGTTTTTTAATGTGCTTAAAGTGATGGAGTACTTGGGATTGTCGTTTAGCCTTGTTAGTGATGACGCGTCGCACCACAATAATAAAAAGGTGAATGATGAGCAGTGGTATTAAACAAAATAGGTTAGACGTGTTTATTGGTCATACGCAAAAGATAGGTGCGATAACTCTTGATATAGGCTCTGAAAATGAAATTTTATTTAGCTATGAGCCTGAGTGGATTAATAAGGGTTTTGCTATTTCACCACATTTACCGCTCAACGGTGATTTTGATTCTCGTGCTGTGCGTAATTACTTACAAAACTTATTGCCGGAGGGTAAAGGCCTTGAAGAAATTATTAGTAGTACGACTATTTCTAAAAACAATACGTTTGGTTTAATTAAAGTAATTGGCGAGGAAACGTCAGGCGCTTTGTCGTTTAGAGTAAGTGACAATACTGCAAAACAAACATCTTTTCGTGAAGTAACTAAAGATGAGTTAAGTCAAAAGCTTAAACGCTTTAAACAGGCTGGTGAATCAATCACCCTTTGGGATGGACGAACTCGGCTATCTGTTGCTGGGGTTCAAGATAAGCTCAATTTACTCGAAATCGATGGTAAATTGGGTTTTGGTGAAGGGGAGTTATGTTCCAATAAAATTTTTAAATTTGAAACAGGCACAGCTCCTTTCATTGCCGTAAATGAACTCTTTACTATGTTGTTGGCAAAGGAGTCGGGATTTAATGTTCCCCATGTAGAGTTGCGTACGTATGGCGATACTCGGGTATTTGTAATCGATCGCTTTGATAGGCGTGTTGCACAGGGTCAAAACTATGTATTACGTCGTCATGTTATTGATGGTTGCCAAGCCACTAATCTACCTCCTTCGTATAAATATGAGCGTCAACATGGCGATGAGGGTGATGGTATTTATATTCGAGATGGTGTTTCTTTTCCTACACTGTTTAATATTAAAACAACGAATGTGCAGGCGTATCAGGCGGAGCTTATTCGTTGGATGACATTTAATATTTTAGTGCGTAATTACGATGCTCATGGTAAGAATATCAGTTTTTTTGTTGGTAAAAATGGTTTGGAACTTACGCCGTTTTACGACTTGGTAAATATAGAGGCTATTATTGAGCAAGCAGATATTGGCCGTGATAAGGGTAGCCCGCTAACTAGTATTTCAAGGCATTATGCGATGTCGGTTGGTGAGTATAATTCACAAAGCGCAGGCAACTTTACTAATGAAATCACCGCTTATATGTTAGCTGATTTTGCTGATGAATTTGCTATTTCGCTACCCCGCATGCAACTACTTATGAGCCAAACAGTTGAGTCTGTATTAAAGGCTATTGATGCGGCTAAAGTTGCTGCTGTTAAAAATAAGCTATCTGCTACAGAGTTAGCACACATTGATTTATGTATAAAAGTAATAAATAAAGCAGCAAATGAGCTGAATGCTCAGATAATACAATTACCAAATATGGATGCGTTTATTTGAGTTGATTTTAGTTAATACTTGAATTCAAGAAGAGTGAAAGTTTACTACTTGTGTAATAGCCGCTTAGTTGCCGTCGCCAATGCGACATATATCTCAAATTTGCAATTAAAAGCCTAGGCGCGAGGTAAGCCCCCGCCTACAATTTAAAGGTTTCGGGCTTAGCACAATGAGGCAATTAGCTATACTATTCGCCTCATTGTGTGAGGCGAATAGTAATTGTATGTGCAGTATTAAAGCGAGCAGAGGACTAACTGGAAACTGACCGTGGATTGTTTTTTCTCTAAAGCGCAGCGCCTCATACCCTCTTTGTGAATTTTTTACTGGCTGTTTAGTTACTTTAGAGCTTCGGCATAATTTTGCCGAAGCTCTAAGCCCGATTAATACCGGCGGTCGCGATCGTGCGGTTGCTCAAATTGTGTTTTAGGCCCTAGCGGTACTACGCCGGTGGGGTTAATAGTTTTGTGGCTGGCGTAGTAGTGTATTTTGGTGTATTCCAAGTCAACAGTGTCTTTAATGCCTGGTACTTGGTACAGCTCAGTGACATAGTTATATAGGTTAGGGTATTCGCTAATTTTTTGCTGATTACACTTAAAGTGGCCATGATACACAGCGTCAAAGCGCACTAAAGTAGTAAATAAGCGCCAATCGGCTTCGGTAATTTGCTCACCCACTAAGTAGTGCTGTGTAGCTAGGCGTTGCTCTAACCAGTCTAGGCTTTCGAATAATGCATGGTAAGCGCTATTATAAGCACTTTGCGTGGTGGCAAAGCCTGCTTTATATACGCCGTTATTTACTGTGTTGTAAATGCGCTCGTTTACGCTGTCGATTTCTGCTCGCAGTGCTTGCGGGTAGTAGTCGTCGGTGTTGCCGGTTAGCTCGTTAAACGCGGTATTTAAAATACGCATGATGTCCGATGATTCGTTATTAACTATAGTATGGGTTTTTTTATCCCATAAAATAGGAATAGTGGCGCGGCCTTCGTAATTGGCATCGGCTTTTAAATATAATTGGTAGGCGTAATCTAGGTTATAAAGCGGATCGCCGTGCTCACCAAATTCCCAGCCATTTTCGAGCATTTCGGGCTTTACTACACTAAGTGTAATTACGTTTTCGAGTTGCTTTAATTTACGCATTATCATGGTGCGGTGTGCCCATGGGCAAGCTAGCGACACATATAAATGGTAACGTCCCGCTTCGGGTTTAAATTGGCTATCGGCGGCGTTTGAAATTTGTTGGGTAAAGCGGCTTGCTTGGCGCTCAAACTTACCACCAGATTTTTTAGTGTCGTACCATTGGTCAACCCATTTTCCGTCTACGATTAGTCCCATTATTAACTCCTTAATTTGCTGTAAATGCATAAACACACACCGCATAGCTATGCGGTGTGTGTTTTAAATAACTAATATTACGCTTTGTTTAAGTTACGGTTAATTACGTTATCAAGTGAGAATTTACCGCCACCTTGGATAACTAAAGCAAGTGTGATTGCTAATAGCGCTAGGCCAAATTCGTAACCGTTGTTGCTCATAAATAAGCCGTTATCAATGTGAGTGGTAAATATAGCCACAACCATAGTGATAGCCAGTACAAAGCTAGCAGGTCTTGTTAGTAGGCCAACAATTAAAAATAAGCCACCAAAAAACTCTGCACTACCAGCCATTAAGGCCATTAAAAACCCTGGTGCTAGGCCAATTGATTCCATCCATTGTCCTGTGCCTTCTAAGCCGTAACCACCAAACCATGCAAATAATTTTTGTGCACCGTGAGCGGCAAAAATAATACCAGCAATAACGCGCAGTGGTACTGCAGCCAGTGATTGTTCAGTTTTAGTGATAACGTTAGCAATATTTTTAATAGTCATAATTTTTACCCTTATTGATGTTAAGTAAGTATGTTTAATTGAGTATGTAGCCATTGTAGTTGTTGTTTTGTAATTAAATAACTCCTATTATTTGCTTTATATGTTCAAATAATTTGAACAGTTGTTATTTGGATGAAAAAACCATGAATACACCTCCTATTAGTATTGAAGCGTTACTGGTGCTTGACGCTATTGAGCATCGTGGCAGTTATGCGGCAGCCGCAGAGCAATTAAATAAAGTACCTTCGGCGCTATCCTACATAGTACAAAAACTAGAAGAGCAATTAAACGTTACTTTGTTTCAGCGTCAGGGTCGTCGGGCTGTGTTGACTCCTGCGGGCAAACATTTACTGACCGAGGGGCGTAAGTTGCTTACGGCGATTAATTCATTATCGGAGCAAACACAAACAATTGCGAATGGCTGGGAGCCAAAAATTCGTATTGCTTTTGACTCGATTATTGATATAAAACCGATATTTACCAGTATAGAGCAGTTTTTAGCAGAGCATGAAAATATTGAAATAGATGTACAAGAACAGGTAATGAACGGCAGCTGGGAAGTACTGATTGAAGACAAAGTTGATTTAGTTATTGGCGCACCGTCGCCAGTGCCAAACCAAAAAGGCATTCGCGCGGTTAAAATAGATGAGTATCAAAGTGTACTTGTGGTAAATAGCACGCACCCGTTAGCAACGCAGCAGCAACCTCTCGATATGAGTAGCCTTGCTCAGTACCGCAGTGTGATAGTACACGACTCTGCAGAGCAAGAAATTCCATGGTCGGCAAATATAATAGAGGGCACCCAGCGCTTTTTTGTTAGCTCTGTTGCGCAAAAAATTGCGGCTATTATTGCAGGTATAGGTATTGGTTATTTACCCAAGCGTTTAATTGAGCAGTATATAGGGTCGGGGCAGTTAGTGGAGGTAAAGCTAACCGAGCAACGACCTTGCCAAGATCTATTTATTGCCTGGAAAATAACTAATAAAGGTAAAGGGTTGCAACGACTTACCTCACTGTTACTACAACCTTAACGTTGCGCTTTTAAAGCTAACAGCCGTGTAAGGCTGTTAGCTAATAGCTGTATTAAATGTAATTTACTACTTAAAAGCTAAGGTAAGCCCTTTATTCGTCTAGGCTTTCATCTAGGGTAATTATAATACCAACGGTAATAATACGGTCGCCAACCATTTCACAAATAGTGAGTTTTACGTCATCAAGTTCAATAAAGTCATCTACCTTAGGTAAGCTGTTTAGCGAGGTTTTTAGTACTTGCTCTAGCGTATCGTTTGGTTCAGCAGCAATATGAATATCGTAAGAATAGGCTATGCTGGCTACACTGGTATTGCCTTTAACTCTTAGCTCTTTTGCCGAAAGCTCGGTAATGTCTTGATCAATCGTGCTTGAAAAAACACAATCAACAAACTCGCGGGTATGCGGTTTTAGTACCATAAATAGCTGATCGTCTGCCTGTAATAACGTAGAGCCGCGCGGGGCAATAATATTATTATTACGACTGATCATTGCCATTACTGTGCTATCGGGTAGTGCTAATTGCGATAAACGACGGCCAACAGCGCGTGACATTTTGCCTATGGTGTATTCAACAATATCGGCATCAACATCGCCTAAAGCAGTGATCTCTAACGTGGCTGCGGGAGTCACTGGCGGTGGTAAAGTAAGCTTTAGTTTGCGGGCCATTAAAGCAAGCGTTGAGCCTTGTAGTGTGGCTGAAATTAACACCACAAAAAATACTACGTTAAATATGAGTTCGGCGCCAGGCAGGCCAAACATAAGAGGAAATATTGCTAAAATAATAGGGACTGAGCCGCGCAGGCCAACCCAAGACACTAAGGTGATTTCACGCGCTTTAAAACCAAATAGCGCTAACACCGGAATAACCGCCAAAGGGCGCGCAATAAATATAAGCACTAATGCAATGATCAGTCCCTCAAACCACACATCTAATAACGAGGTTGGGTTTATTAATAAGCCCAACACCACGAACATGGTAATTTGACCTAACCAAGCTAACCCGTCGTGGAATAAAAACGTACTGCGCTGAAACACAAAGCGGCTGTTGCCAATAACCACACCAGTAATAAATACCGCTAAAAACCCGCTACCACCAATGTTTGCGGTAATACCAAATGAGAGTAAACCACAAGCAGCAACCAATACCGGATACAAACCGGTAGCAACTAATTGAATTTTATTAATTAATTTAACAGAGATCCAACCCACGGCTAAGCCGACTAATGCGCCTAAGCCCATTTGTGATACAAACATGAGTAATAGGCCTGTGCCTAGCTTCATGTCGTTTACCAGAACTTCTAGTAAGCCTACGGTTAAAAATATTGCCATGGGGTCGTTTGAGGCACTTTCTATTTCGAGGGTGGCTTTTAGTTTGGTGTTTAAATGAATACCGGCATTACGCAGTAGCGCAAATACGGCCGCGGCATCGGTTGAGCCTACAATAGCGCCAAACAATAAGCCTTGTAGCAAAGGAATATCAAGCATGTAAGCGGCAGCAACCCCAGTTACTGCGCTGGTAATTAGTACCCCAAGGGTGGCCAATACGGAGGCGGGTTTCCAGACTTTTTTTATCGCTTTTAAGGGCGTTTGTAAACCGCCATCAAATAATATCATTGCTAATGCGAGCGTACCTAAAGAGTGCGCCGCTGCTGCATTGTCAAAAAATATGCCTCCGGGGCCATCTTCACCAGCGAGCATACCGACCATTAAAAACATTACCAGTACGGGCAAACCGAGACGAGCTGATAATTTACTGGATACAATACCCAGTAAAATTAATACCGCGGCTAACAATATTATTTGATCAATCAAAAACATATATTATTCTCATTTATAGCTAAGGGCTGGGTTATGTCGTTATTGTAAATTATGCACTAGAGCATGGGATAGTAGTTACTCTGCTGCTAAGTATGAACTGGTTTTCATTTTTTAATAGGTAAAATAATAAGCGATAATAAACATGGGTTTGTTTACACAAAAATGTTTTTAGCTTTTGATATTGTAGCATTATTTTCATTAAATAGGGAGGGCCAGCGTTATAAATAGCAGGTATTAGTGATCTGCTAAAAACTTGCCAAGCTCGGTGTTAAAGGGCCATTTTTAGATGTCATTTTAGCTCGCGCTTTAGGTTTAATATTTACAGTGAGAGTTTTGGTTCAACTTAGTCGCTTTAGTTTTTAACCTTTTAGATTGCTTTTTAAATTTGCACTTCGCCTTTGGCACTATTACCACTTAGTAAAAGTCATTTACACAATGAGGGGATTATTTATTAATGCATAAGAAATATAATGCTCTACTTATTTTTACTAGCACAGTCATCGTATGCCTAGGTTAAGGCGCGAAAGCAGCACAAGTAAAAAGGATCAGGGAAACTTCCTGATTAACTGAATTATTACAGAGGTTTTTATGACGTTATCCCTAACTCCACGCCTAACACAGTTAGCCAATGCTGATTTGATCCAACCATTGGCGCATATTAAAAGGGGTATCGAAAAGGAAGCTTTACGAGTAACTACAGATGGTTTGTTGGCACAAAACCCTCATCCTTATAATTTAGGCTCGGCGCTAACTCATCCTCATATCACTACAGATTACTCAGAGTCGTTATTGGAGTTTATTACCCCAGCAGTTGAAAGTATTGATGACACACTCGACTTTTTACAACAATTGCACCGTTATACTGCCACTGAACTAACCGCGCAAAATATATGGCCAGCAAGTATGCCGTGTGCGCTTCAAGGTAATGATAGTGTGCCTATTGCTCAATATGGTAGCTCGGTGCAAGGAAAAATGAAGCACACTTATCGTCGTGGGCTAGATATGCGCTACGGGCGTATTATGCAAAGTATTGCGGGTATTCATTTTAATTTTTCATTACCGGATAGCTTTTGGCAGGGGTATCAAACTCTACAGGGTAACCAAGACTCGCTTGCTGATTTTCGTTCTGCCCAGTATTTTGCGCTGATCCGTAACTTTCGTCGCTATGGTTGGTTATTGCTTTATTTATTTGGTGCATCTCCTGCGTTAAGCCGCTCGTTTGTTGATGGCCGCGCGCATCAGTTAGCCAGTTTGGGCAGCGATACGCTTTATATGCCTTATGCAACTTCGTTGCGAATGAGTGGTTTTGGCTATCAAAACGATGCCCAAGCGAGTTTAAATGTAAGTACCAATAACTTAGCTGAATATAGCCGCGATTTAACACAAGCGCTTCACACGCCACATGCACCTTATACGCGTATAGGGGTTGAGGTAAATGGTGAAAAACGTCAGCTAAACGATAATATTTTACAAATTGAAAACGAATACTACAGCGATATTCGCCCTAAACGTGTTACTCACGCGGGTGAAACACCACTGCAGGCTATGAACGATCGCGGGGTTGAATACATAGAAGTACGTAATCTCGATATTAACCCCATGTTGGCGCTAGGTATTGATGACACTCAAATTCGCTTTTTAGATACATTTTTACTGTTTTGCTTATTACAAGATAGCCCAGAAATTGGCGAGCAAGAACAACAGCGCTTGGCACGCAATCATACCCGTGTGACCGAGCAGGGGCGATGCCCTGATTTACTGCTAGAAACTGCTAATGGTGAGCTTAGTCGCAGTGCTTGGAGCGAACAGCTATTTGCAGAGCTAGATGCTATAGCAGAGTTACTTGATCAAGCTGGTAGCGGCTATAGTGAGGCGATACAACACTACAAGCCATTATTACAACAGCCAGAGCTAACTCCGTCGGGGCTTATGTTGACGCAGCTTGTCGCTAATAATCAGGATCACAGTGATTGGGTAGGGCAGCGCGCCACTGAGCTCACTGCACAATGGAAAAAAATGCCACTGAGCGCAGCACAAAGCGATTACTTTAAACAGCTTGTAAGCTCATCACACGCAGAGCAGCAAAAGTTAGAGGGTAAGGTTTAGCAAAAGAGCAGCTTTTAGGTGTCGGGCTTTAGCTTTTAGATAGATGATACGACCCCGATAAAGTAAACCGCACTAGGGTCGTATCAAGGTCAATACGCCCTATCAAGCTTGGTACTTGTAGGTGCGATTAAGCCTCAACCCCTGGCCGAAATTAATAAACCACAACAATAAAAGTAAACCCCAAATGAGCCAATACACTTTTTGAAATTTATATTGGCACTTAACATTACCAATGTATAAAACCTTTAACTCTATTCTTTAGTTTGCATATTTTTAGCACGCTGCTCGGCTTCGATCAGGGCTTGAGATTTAGGTTCACGTTTTTTCTCTGCTATTTTAGGTTTTACCGATGAATTTGGATCCCAGCTATCATCCAGCGATAGGTTAGCAAATGGGTTGCTGTTGTCTATTTGCACATTTTGCTCTTTAGGCTCAGCTACTGGTTCTGGCTGTTGGTTTGTATCTGCTTTTATTACAGGCTTTGCTTTACTACCTGGTAGCGGTGCATCGGGATCGAAAGTACGTACTTCGGGCTCTTTAAATTCGTGCTCGGTATTAAATGAAGTTGCTTGCTCTGTGGTGCTGTTTACAGGGGGGTGTATATTCGTTGTTGGTTGCTGCGCAATAATTGGCTCTGGGCTGATATTGGCGGGCTCAATTGCATTTTGAGCTGGCGTTTGATCATTAATTGCAGCTGGCGCTTGTTGAGTAACCTGTTGTTGGCGCTGCTTTTTAGTAGGCAGTGGTGCATCGGGATCGAACATGCGTACTTCTGGCTCGGCAAAGTCGCTGGCATTTTTTATTCGCTCTAAGGTGTTTTTAGCCGCGGCTTCAAACTCTGCGGTATTGGGCTCTGCTTTTGTTTTTGCTTTGGGTTTTTCATTACTAAATGTTGTATTTGTTGTTTTAGCTACGGTTTCTGGCTCGCTAGTACTTGCTTGTGGTTTTGCCAGCGCGGCATCAATTTGCTGCATTGAAACAGATTCTGCCGCAATTTGTGCTGTTGTCGTATTTTGCGTATTTACGGCGCTAGGGCTTGGCTTAGCTGCCGATTTAACTGCTGGTTTAACTACTGATTTAGGAGCGGGTGTGGTAACAGCTGGGCTCGTTGGCAGTACTGTTGCCACCTCAGAATTACTTTGTTTAGAGCGGCGCATACGTACTAAAACCATTACCCCAATAAGTACTATTAGCAATAATAATAAGCTAGGTAGCAGTAGTGAGGCGGCGCTTTCGGTGTTTGGTTTTGATACTGGCGTAGGTTTTATATTTGCCGGCTTTTGTGCTGCTGCGATGGGCTCTGCGCTTATTTCTGTCGTGTTTGTCTGTGTACTTTTAGCTGCCGGATTTTTTATATCAGTGCTTTTTACATCCGAGCTTTTAATATTGGCAATAGGCTCATCAGTTGTTACTTGGCTTGTTTGACTAGGGATTGCTTGTAACTCGGTATTAATACTCGCGGTATTGTCTGCCTCAGAGTGTGTTTTTAAAGGCTCAACAATAGGCGCTTTAACCGACTCAGTAATAGGCTCGGGCAGTGCCTTCTGCGGCTCTGGATCATTAACAATAGCATGTGGCTTAGGTTTTGGCTGAGTTGGTGTTACTACCGGCTTATTGCAATTTTTATTATAGTCGCGCGCGGCATTGCGGTAGCTGCGGCCCGTTTTGTTATTACTGTGCTGCTGCATTTCTTGTTTTATAAGTATGCACATAGCTTGGTTATAGGCTGCGCTATTAAAGCTATAAAATAGGGCAACACAAAGGGTCAGGCGTGTGAGTATTTTTATCATAAAGTTCAGTAGCGCTTAAGCATCAATAGTTTGATTTTAAGCGCTAATTTAAAATATATCTACTGTGGGCTACTCAATTACCATTAGGCTGCGATATTCGTCGTAGGCAAATTGATCGGTCATGCCGCTTATATAATCTTGAATTAACCGGCAGCGGTAATAAAACTCATAGGCGGTAAAGTGATCAGGCTCTTCTTGCATTGCATCTATGGCGTGCTGATAGCTGTTTAAGTGCTTTTTAGAAAGCTTTTTAACCAGTCGCGATTCTATTAATAAGCGTGAATCGCCATTGAGCGCTCGTTTAAAATCGTCACTGCTTAATAATAGCAGTGGTTTGTAGCAATCGAGCAGACCGTTAATAATACGGTAGCCTTGTAGTTCGAGTTTTTCTACTTCTTTGTTTGAAAATACATATTCAAGCGCCACTTGTTTAAGGGTTATGGTGAGTGCGTGTAAATAGCTGCGATCCTCAAGTAGTGCTTGGTTAAAATCGCCATGATAAATGGGTTCTATGTGTTTAATAAAGCGTTTAGCCGCATGATTAACTAACGGATGCAGCAGCGCTACGCGTAAGTATATAAAAAATTCACTATTAAAATTATAAGGTTGTGCGTTGGCACGCTCAAGTGCGTAGTCTACGGCTTTATTTACAAAGTCTTGATGCTGGCTGTCGTCTATAGTGAGGTTTATAAGTACTTTTGTATAATGACTTTTAAGCTTTTGGCATAATAGTTCGGTGCTTATTATGTCTTTTTCTACGGCGTCTTCTATATCGGCTAGGCAATAGGAAATATCATCGGCGGCTTCCATAATATAACTTGCAGGGTGGCGGCAATACGGCTGAATTTCAAGCGCAGTTTGCAGTGCTTCTACAAAGTTTTTTTCGCTGTAGTAGTAACCGACCTTTTTCATTAAATAGTTTTTGTTTTGTGGTATCTCTTTTTTGTCGAGCCCGGCAGGGCGGGTATATTTTAAAATACCGGCACTTTGGCTGTAGGTTAAATTAAGTAATTGTAATGAGTGAATAATACGTATGCCTTGGGCATTGCCTTCAAAGCTGCAAATGTCGTGTGCTAGGCTTTTAAAAACAACCCCAATACCAGAGTTAGGCTGTTTACAGCGCTCGGGGGTTACACTTGCTAAATTATTATTAAACCAATGGTTTATGGCGGCTTCACCAAAGTGACCAAACGGCGGATTGCCTATATCGTGCATTAGGCAGGCCATTTCAACTAGGCTTTCTAACGGCCGCTCTAGCTCGGTGAGTCCGTAGTCTTGCAGCTGCTGATAACTTAGTGATGCAAAAATACGTTGTACTATAAAGCGCCCTACTTGTTGTACTTCTAACGAGTGAGTAAGGCGAGAACGTACCGCGGCGTTGCGCTCTAGTGGAAACACTTGGGTTTTTTGTTGTAGGCGACGAATAGCGGCGCTGTTTATAATTCGGCCCCGATCGCTCTCTAGTGCCATTTGTAAGTTAGCGGTAGTGCGATACATACGTGCGGGGGTTATTTTTTTACTAAAATCGATCATCATCTTGTCCTTTTTTAAGCTGATGACAGGCATAGTTTTAGCGCATCGTCATATGTTTTTCATTAATTTTCTTTAATCTATCAGTTTGTATCTTAAATTAATATATTGCTTTAAGATCGAATCACAAAGCAGGTTTTTAGATGTCAGGTAAAGGTTAGCCAAGTGCGGTGATTGTAAGTAGGCGGGAGTTTACCTCGCGCTGTTACTTTGTAGGCGCATAGCTTGCTGGCGCGAAAAGCGTAGCTTTTAATTTTTAGCGCTTTGGTAGAGATGAGCCAAACGCGCTCATTTACACACATATTTTATAAATAAACATTATGTTAAACAGGGTATTAAAATGAAACAGTGGATTGTAAAGGCAATATCGGTTTGCCTTTTATTAGGGATGAGTAATGCGTTTGCCGCAAAAGAGCAAACGGTAGTACTTATATCAATTGATGGTATGCGCTGGGATTATATAGAAAAACATGGTGCGCCTAATTTAAAAGCAATGGGTGAGCGCGGTGTAAGAGCGCAAAAGTTGATTCCGGTTTATCCTACCAAAACGTTTCCTAACCATCTTTCAATTATTACCGGCTTACTCCCTGTTAATCATGGCATTGTTGACAATAGATTTTGTGATAAAGCCCGTAATAATGAATGCTATAGCATGGGCAAAGGCTTTACCGATAGTACTTGGGTTAGCGGTACGCCGTTGTGGAACTTGGCTAAAATGCAGGGACTTAAATCGGCAGTTTATTTTTGGCCTGAGTCGGATGCGCGTTTTAACGGCATGGCCCCTGACTACTATTTTCATTACTCGCAGCATAGCGACTATCAAGACCGGGTTGATCAAATAGTGCAGTGGTTAAGTTTACCTAAAGCGCAGCGCCCACGTTTTGTTGCAGGTTATTTTTCATTGGTAGATAGCATGGGGCATAAATATGGGCCCGATGCGATGCAAACGCGCGATGCAGTTAAACAACTCGATGAGTTAATGGGGCAATTACAAGCGCGTTTAAGCAAATTAGATCAAGAAGTAAACTTAGTGATAGTGTCGGATCATGGTATGGCGCAGCTCGATCCAGCTAAAAGTATATTAGTTAGTAGTTTACCTAAAGATGACAACTTTTTAGTAAAAAACACTGGCCCGCGGTTACTTATTTATACAAAACCTGAGGCGGTTAATGCCGATATTGAGGGCTATAAAGCGCGTTTACAACAAGCAGCTAAAGGGCGTTATACGGTATTAACGGCTGAGCAGTTAGCGGGCTATCATTATAATAAAGGCACCCGTGTAGGCGATATTGTAGTGCAAACAACGGCACCAGCAATATTTGCTAGTTCAGAAAAAGCAGGCCCTATAGGCACCCACGGTTATGCTTATACCGATGATATGGCAGCAACCTTTTTAGCTGTTGGCCCTGCGTTTAAAAAGGGTATGAGTATTGAGCAAGTTAATAACTTAGATATTTACCCGGTATTGGCAAAAATAATGGGGCTAAAGCTACTTAGTAAAACCGACGGCGACGGTAAAAGCTTAATGCCCGCTGTGCAGCGAAAAATGATAGTGCATTAATCTGTAGTCTAAAAAATAACAGCTTAGGCTGTAAACTACATAATACCTAAGCGGCTAATTAGCCGCTTTTTTATGCCTGTAAACTGACATGACTATTTTTCACTCAAATTAGACCTCTTGCTAATTGCAAAGTATTTAACTGCCACGTATGTTAAAAATATAACAATAATAAATAGAGAAACTTATGGCAGGGATTGATCAGTTAGTTAGCCGTGTAATGGCAGGGTTGGTGGCCGTTATTATTGGTTTTACCAGCTCAGTAGCACTGATTTACCAGGTAGTTATTGTGCTTGGCGGTACGCCTGAGCTAGTAGCCAGCTGGATTTTAATGCTGGGCTTGGTAATGGGCAGCACCTCTATTATTTTATCGTATTATTATAAAGTGCCAATATTAATAGCGTGGTCGACTACAGGGGCTGCACTGCTAATTTCTACCGCTGATGGCTATAACCTAAATGAGGCCGTAGGGGCATTTATGCTCTGTGCACTATTGGTATTTTTATCGGGAGTGACGGGCTGGTTTGAAAAAGTTATGAACCGTATTCCCAGTGAGCTTGCCTGTGCCATGCTTGCGGGCGTATTAGTTACTTTTGGCATTGACGTATTTAACTTTATGAACGAGTTACCGTTAATGATTGGCTTAATGGTATTAGTTTATTGCATAGGTAAACGTTACTTTGCACGTTTTACTATGTTAAGTGTGCTAATAACCGGCGTATTACTGGCGTGGAATATGGGCCATATTGATACCAGCAACTTGCAATGGCAAGCTAGTAGTTTTGCTTATATAGCCCCAAGTTTTAACTTTCAGGCATTTATTAGTATTAGTATTCCTTTATATATAGTAACCATGACCTCACAAAACTTACCCGGTATTGCAGTACTAAAAGCCCATAATTATAAAGCGCCAATTTCGGCGTCACTTAATGTAACGGGTTTTATTAATTTAATAACAGCGCCATTTGGCACCTATTCAATTAATTTAGCTGCCATAACAGCCGCCATTTGTATGAGTGAAGATGCAGATAAAAACCCCGATAAACGTTATTGGGCGAGCATAGCCGGTGGCGTTTTTTATATTATTATGGCGCTGTGCGCAGCAACATTAGTGGCCGTAGTGGCCAGCTTACCGCAAGCATTAATTTTAGCTTTAGCGGGCATTGCATTATTTGGCACTATTGCTTCAAGCCTGCAGCAAGCACTGCATAGCTCACAATATAGCGAAGCCGCCATAATTACATTTTTAGTCACCGCGTCAGATTTAACCCTGTGGTCGGTAGGCTCAGCCTGCTGGGGAATTATAGCCGGCGTATTAACGCTATTTATTATCCGTAAGGGTTAAAAGTAGGTTGTAGGGAAGCGATTAGGCGCTAGGTTTTAGGCGTATAAAAATTAAAAAACTCACCACTGGGTGCTACTCCTTTGTGGTGAGTTTTCACTTTTACCCGTGCACAAGGCACTAAGCAGACAAAAGGTTTTTTACTAAAGGTGCGATTAAGCTACAGCTACAGCAAACCGATCTTAGTCAGTTAATACCTAAAGCCTGATACCTAAACCTGCTCTTTTACTGCCTTTAAAGCATTGGTTTTAATATATCAAACATAGCGTCTATGTGATCGTCTCGCTCGTTTAGTGCAGCAATGTAACGGTATTTTTCACCGCCGGCATGTTCAAAAATTTCACGGTTTTCGCCCTCTAACTCCTCGAGGGTTTCTAAGCAGTCAGCACTAAACGCGGGGCTAATTATGGCAATATCTTTAATGCCTTGTGCAGGAAAGCTTTCAAGGGTAGCGTCGGTGTAAGGCTTTAACCATTCTGCTTTACCAAAGCGGCTTTGAAAGGTACTTATTACTTGATCTTTATCAAGGCCAAGCTTTTCGATTACTAAACGTGTGGTTTGTAGGCATAAACAGTGATACGGATCGCCTCGTTCTAAAAATAGTTTAGGCATACCATGGTACGAAAAAACGAGTTTTTGTGGCATACCATTGGCTGCTAAATCTTCGCTAATACTATTAGCTAACGACTCTATGTAACGCGTATTTTTGTGATAGCCGTTTATAAAATGCAGCTCAGGAACCCAGCGCCATTTACGCAGCACGTTTGATACCGCGTCAAAGGTTGAGCCCGTAGTTGGGCTTGAGTATTGTGGGTATAACGGTAATACAATTATGCGCGTAAGGCCTTTATCGCGAAGTTGTTCCAACCCAGCTTCAATTGAAGGATTGCCGTAACGCATAGCCATAACCACTTCGGTATTGGTATAGCCATGCTCTTTTAATAGCGCATTTAATTTTAGGCTTTGCTGGCGAGTAATATGGGTAAGTGGTGAGCCGTTTTCGGTCCATATACTTTCATAAAGCTTGGCAGAGCGTTTTGGGCGAATACGTAAAATAATACCATGGAGAATAATCATCCATACAAAACGTGGTATTTCTACAATACGTGGATCTGATAAAAACTCACGTAAATAAGTACGCAAAGCACTTGCTGTTGGCGCATCAGGGCTGCCTAAGTTGGTGAGTAATATGCCTGTTTTTTGATTGAAACGCCCATCATGGGGATTATCGGTAACGGCAGAAAATCGCGACACGTTATGCTCCTTCAAGCAAAATATTCAGAAATAACTATTAAGGCATAGTGTAACGAAAAAAAGCACTGTTTAGATCAATGATTTAGTTGTTTTAATTATAATTTTAAAAAATCAGCACGATTAGATACTTTGAGGTTATTACTTTTTATATAAAAACTAAAAAACCTGCCATTTTAGTGCACTGTAAACACCAGGTTACAGACTGTAAAGCTAAGTAACCATGGTTTGGCTGTAAAATGAGCAGTCAGTGAGTTGAAGGCCAGTGTAAATAATACGTTAACTTTTTAATATTTAAAATAAAATGCCGAATTGCTGGTATTTTAACCTATTAAAGGTGTTAATTTTCTATTTTAGAAGTTATTTGCATACATAGACTAATTATTTATGCGTTTTAGTATCTTTTTATTTATATATGTTGCTAGGATGTTGGCAGCAAGGTTTGTATGTAACAGCCTTTCATAAATTATAAGAACACACAAAACAGGGTCGTCACTATGTCAACATATCGTTTAAACACACTCGCTGTTGCCGTTGCTTTTGCTTTTAGTGCACCAAGCATTGTTAACGCACAAGAAGCACCGGTTAAAGCTGTAAAAAATATTGAGCAAATATCAGTATTAGGATCACGCGTATCAAATCGTACTTCTACTGAATCCTCATCTCCTATTGATTTAATTGACGCGGACGATCTAAATAAAGGTGGCTTTACCGAACTTGGGCAAAGCTTACAAGCAACCGCACCTTCATTTAACTTTTCGCGTACGCAAGTATCTGACGGCTCTGATTTATTTAGACCTGCCACTTTACGTGGTTTACAGCCAGATCAAACACTAGTATTAATAAATGGTAAGCGCCGTCATAATCAAGCCATTTTTGGTTTAACAAGTACGGTTGGTGGTGGTTCAGCAGGCACCGATATGAATGCGATTCCGTTAGTTGCTTTAAAAGGTGTTGAAGTACTGCGTGATGGTGCTGCAGCACAGTATGGCTCTGATGCTATTGCAGGGGTTATTAACTTATCGCTTAACAATTCAACTGGCGTTACTACAGGTTATGTACAATATAGCGAAACCGGCGAAGGCGATGGCGAAACAGTATCGGTTGGCTTAAACCGCGGTTTTGATTTAGGCAGCGAAGGTGGGTTCATTAACCTATCACTTGAGCACCGTGATGCCGAGGGTACGAACCGTGCAGAGCGCGATATTGGCGGTTCACTCGATGTAGCACCTGGTACGCTTTCTAAAGATGTACGCTGGAGCCAAGGTAATGCAGAGAGCGAATTTACCTCATTATTTTATAATATGGCACTGCCCGTTGGTGGCGATAATGAACTTTACTCATTTGGTGGCTATTCTGAACGTACTGCTTTAGGTAATGGTTTTTACCGAAACTTTAATGAAGCTGGCAAAAACGTAACTCAAGTATACGCAGATGGTTTTTTACCGCAGATTTTTAACGAAGCACAAGATATTTCACTTGCGCTTGGACTTAAAGGCGAAATTAATACCGACTGGGGATACGATGTATCGGCAGTGTATGGTGAAAACCAATACGACTTTACTTCACGTAACAGCATTAATGCCTCGTATGCGGCAGAGTATGTTGCTAATAACCCAAATGCGAGTGACGCTGATATAGCGGCTAATGCGGGCCCAAGTGGTGGGTATTCAGGTGGTTTCCGTTTTGATCAAACTACAGTTAATGCCGACATTAATGGCATTATAGATATTGGTCGTAGTGAGCCTCTTTATTTGTCGTTTGGCGCAGAGTACCGTAAAGAAAATTACGAAATAGTCCCAGGGGAAGAAGCTTCTTATGCGTGTGGTTTAGCTAATATGGATACCTCGTATCCGTCAGTTAACGATGCTAATCAATTTGCAGAGTGTGGTTTTCAAGCTTATAACGGTTTGCGCCCTGAAGCGTCAAATTCACAAAGCCGCGACAGTTATGCATTTTATGTAGATGCTGAAACCATGATCACCGATGCATGGAACGTAAGTGGTGCACTGCGCTACGAAGATTTCTCGGATGCAGGCGATGATTTAATTGGTAAATTAGCAACGCGTTATGAGTTTAATGATGACTTTGCCGTGCGCGCTGCTGCATCTACAGGCTTTAGAGCACCGTCGTTACAACAAAGTGGCTATACAGCGTTTACCACTAACTTAGGCTCAGACGGCACGTTAAGCCAATCGTTTACAGCAACCACAGGTTCGGCATTTCCTTCTGCTTTAGGGGTTAATAGTTTAGAGCTAGAAACATCTAAAAACTTAAGCGCAGGCTTTGTTTATGATGTAACCAGCGAGCTTTCGTTAACGGTTGATTTTTACCACGTAGAAATTAAAGACCGTATAACGCTAGGTAGTTTATTATCAGCAGATGATGTGGCATTTAGTGCAGAGGCAGTTGCTGCATTACAAGCAACCGGTGCAGTGCAAGCAAACTATTTCTCAAATTCTTTAGATTCAACTACGCAAGGTGTTGATATTATTGCATCTTACCGTACTGAACTGGACGGTGGTAACTTAGGTATTACTTTTGCGGGTAACCTAAACGAAACTAAAATTGATAATGTAAATGCAGCACCTGGTATTCCAAAAAATGTCGCGCTTGATGATATACAAAGCAGCTTTTTAACAGACGGCCAACCAGGTGAGCGTGGTACGTTAACCTTTGATTATGAGCGCGATGCTTATAGTTCAATGATACGCTTTAACTACTTTGGCGAAACCGATGTTAAATACTTTGCTAACGACCATATTTCGTTACCTGGGTTTTTATCACCTACGGGTTCATTTAAGCCTACCAGCACGGTTGAGTCAGCAGTATTGGTTGATTTAAACGTGACTTACCAAATTAACGATACGTTTGCTGTATCGGTTGGTGCTGATAACGTATTTGACGAAACGCCAGATGAATTAGGTGATGATGAAGTACTTAACTTTATCTCTAATGGCGGATTTAAATACCCATTACGTGCCGTACCTTATGGTTTTGATGGCCGTAGCTACTATGCAAAATTAAGCTTTAGCTTTTAATATTTAATAGCAGCTAAACAGTAACAAGCGCAGTTATTTACTGCGCTTTTTTTTGCCTTAATTTTATACAAATGAGGGCTGTGAAATAGGGGGAAAAGGGGAGTGATATATTTTTTAAATGGCGCTTTAAATCACTTGCAAGCTTGTAAATTAAGCATACAATCGCCATATCTGAGTAATATACAATCTATTTTATAATTAGTTGGTTTATAGGAAAAATGATGACTAAAAAATCGAAAGCAAAAACGGCCACTAACAGCGCCGTAGATACTGGCCGCGGTGTTATAAGGCACAATGCGTTGGCTGCACTGGTTACTTCTAAGGTGTTTAAACCACAAGTGGTTAAAGCTAAAAAAGGTAAAGGCTCTTTCAAGCGCAGCAACAAACATGCAGGACAAGAGTCCTATTTAATCGCCGCTTAAATAGCTGTGATCAAATAGGGCTTTTAGTTAAAAATTAGGTGCTAGGTAGGTTAAACAAATACTTTAGTTTTCAAAGCTAATTACTACCTAAAGCCTGCTCGCCCCCCAAAATGAAAAAGCGGACTGACAGCCAAAATGGCCGACAGTCCGCTGTTATCAAATATAAGACCCTAGTTATGCTGCTTTAAAACAGTATACTGCAAGTTTGTTACCGTCTAAATCACGAGTATAAGCAGCGTAGGCATTAGGAGCCCAACCGCGAGTACCCGGTGCGCCTTCATCAGGGCAACCTGCTGCTAAAGCCGCTGCATGGAAAGCATCTATTGATGCACGATCAGGTGCTTCAAAGCTAACCATAGTGCCGTTACCCACAGTTGCAGGCTGGCCGTTGGCTGGTTTTAGTACAAAGAAAGACGGTGCGTCTACGCCCCAAATTGAACCATTGTCATCTAAATCTGCAATACGCTTAAGACCAATAATACTTAATACGTTGTCGTAAAAGGCGCGAGCCTTGTTTAAATCGTTTGTGCCTACTGTTGTATGTGTATATATGCTCATAGTGGATTCTCCGAAAATTTAATAAAATTTATTTAGGTGTAAACATGCTATCTGCAGTGCGGTGTGCGGTATATACGGCTTCACCATCACTTTGAGCATCAAATATAACGGTAACATTAGGCGTGAAAAGCACAACGTCGCCTACTTCTGCTACATATTTATTGCCTTGTAAATCGCGCATCACAATTTTGCCTTTAGTGATTACTTTGTATTCTACAAATTCATAAACAAATTCAAATTCAACGCCAGGCTGCATAGCAAAAAAACCAACCGTTAAGCCGTTTGAGTTATCGGTGACTGTCAGCTCAGCCATCTGACTTTTTAAATCTTTAACTTCAAGCAAGCCCGCAAGATCGTTAAGTTTATAAGTGCCCGCTTTAAATAATTGAATGCTTGGCTCTTGAGCAAGTTTAGTGGTAACAGATTGAGTCATTAATGTGATCCTAATATGCTGTACTGAAACATCAGTATCTATAAATTGTGTGTTTTGTTTTAATGCTTAGCGTCAGTGCATTGCTGCTGTTTGACCCATGAGCCGTACTTTACATTGTTTATCACAAATGATAACCGGCATAAAAATCAAATGACTTTTACCTAGCAGTAACAATGTAGAAAAATTAAAGGTGGGGGAATAAATAGGTTAACGCTAATAAATTAAATATCAGCAAAGGCTCGCCAAGTAAGATATTAGTAATGGTAGGTAGGAATTTATTGGTGTGTGTTTGTGGTTACCAGCACACCAAACTGCGGAGCGGGCAGGCGGTGCGCGGCAGAGCTAGCATGAAATTAAAGCTTAATAACAAAAAGCACGATGTAAAAATCGCACTTACAAGTAAACCCAAACACCGAGCTTGGCTAATCTTTACCTAAAACTTGAGACCTAAAGCCAGTACTTTCCCTTAAATTTTTGTTGTTGAATCTCGTACTAAAAGTTCGGGAGTGTAGTGGCATAGTTAATTTAGCCATCTATTAAGAAACAAGTATTATGCTAATACGCATACAGTTTTAGCTTATATAGCGCGATATAAAATTGCAGTTAAGCAAGCCTAAATACAAGGTTTGCTTAATTTTTACCTGAGCGCTGTTTTATTTTAACCTCGTTACTTTTACTTTAATTTTACCGGCGTTAGCGCCATAAAATCGGCTTAAGTCGTTGGCAAATGGAGTAAATTCACCTGATTGCACCATTTTAACATCTGCGCCGTCGGCTATTGCAAATAAGTTCTTGTCACTTTTATTAATAGCGCCAATTAACGAAAACCACTGTGCATTTGGCAGTCGTCTAAATGGCTCGAGCAATGCCATAGAGATTTCTTTTACGCCAAGTTGCACGTCATCGCGATGCCAGCCAAGCGCAGTACATTTTATACCGTCGTCGAACCAATACTGATCAGGGTAAGGGGTAAAGCGATACGTTGCGCCTTGCTCTAGCATTAAACCAGTGGCGTTGTAGGCTTCACTGGCAAATACCACCACATCTTGGCTTTGCTTTACTGCCAGTACGCTCATATTTTGGTTAGCAAGCATAATATGTGCACTTAACCCGGTAAAACTAAGTTGGGTATTATCGTTATAGATTATTTTATAAGGCAGGTTTTTAAGTGACTCTGGGCGGTAACTGGTGAGTTTGTTAATGCGTTCGGCCACGCTGTGGTGCACTAATGGCTCAAGAGGACTTGGTTCGTTATCTATCAGTACATAGCATTCTCTATCTACTAGTTTAAAAAATGGGTTAAACCAAAAATAATTTTGCTGATGGCTTAATGCCAACGGGTCGGGTGTAATTGTTATATCGTCTTGCGCGATTACTTTATTGTTAGGAAGTAAGGCTGCATAGTCAATATCGTGACTGGTTAAAAAGGTGATATTTAACGGCTGCGAGATTAACCACTCTATTGCATAGCGTAAGCAAATATCGGCTAAACCATCGCGATAGTAACCGCCACCAATATCAGAATGCGCACCAGCAAACCACAATTCGGTAATGTTGCTTTGTTGGTTCATTAGTGTGGGTTCAAACGCGCGACGCTTTTCATCTAGGGCTACAAAATGTAAGGCTTGAGTAACATTACTTGCTATGGTGTGGTTTTCAAAAATTACATGCTCTGCGCCACGGGTCGCTTTGGTTATTTTTGATAAACCAATAGAGGCAATAGTGTCAAATACACACAGGTATACTTGCTCACTTATTAATGGTTCTAATAATTTTGCTAAGCGCCTAGCGAGTGCAGCGCCTCGGCTAAAACCAGTTAATAAGACAATGTCGCCTAGCTTATAATGGCTTTTAAAATCACTTAGGGCTTGTTTTAAAATGCTAGCTACATCGTCGTTACGTGGTGCGAGTGTTTGATTTAAAAAACGTTTTAAGCGGCTGCCTTTAGTACCAATACCTTGATAATAAAAACTAAGTTGATTGGTTAATTTAGTATTAGGAGAGTTATTAAGTTGTCCGCCAGCGAGTAAGTGTAGTTTAAGAATATTAGAAATACTGCTGTCTTCTTTAAAATGATCAGCACTAAACTGCTCGGCGTCTCTAGGCTCAGCACCGGTGCCATCAAAGTTAAAAATGAGTGTTTTAGCCGTCATTGCATATTACCTCCTAAGCTTTTTTACTTTATACCCAAAGCAAGCCTTTGAAATGCTGAACTTTGCATTTTGAGATGGTTTGGATATATAACGTAAAAGTGTTAAATATTAATGACAGCGGTAATAAATTCACCGCTGTGGTGTTTAAACTCTGCAAAACTTTAGGGTCTGTTAACCTTTGCGGATTAAAATTTGTTCAAACTAGGGGCGATTTAATCACGGCGCGAGATTTTTAACCTAGTGGGCTAAGTAAAAACCGAGCAACAAAGAGTTAATCGCCCCTAGGCAGAACCCTTCGGGCAGCGCATGTTTGGCATTGATTCTACGTTATCGCCTATTTATGGGGAATAACCACACCACATAGGCTCTGCCTTGCCTAAATACCAAACACACTGCTGCAAATTTAACCTTGAAAGATCAACAGGCCCTAATGTAACTTCATTTTAGGGCGTACCACGCGCAGTATTTTTTCGCTGATCCACAAGGCAAAGGTTTTTGCACTGCCGTGAATGGCGCGTTGATGCATGCGATAGAGCGAAATATACATAAAGCGGGCAATTTTACCTTCAATAAAAAAGCTATTACTGGTGAGATTACCCATTAAATTACCAACTGTACTGTAGCGAGACAGATTAACTAAAGAGCCGTGATCGCTGTACTTAAAGCCACTCAATGGTTGCTGTTTTAATGTGGCTATAAGATTTTTTTCAACACATTGCGCCATTTGATGCGCCGATTGCGCCCGCGGTGGCACTTGTTTGCCGTCGGCTTGGGTAAAGGCGCAGCAATCGCCCAATACAAAAATGCTGTCATCAACCGTGCTTTGTAAAAATTGGTTTACTTGAATTTGATTGCTGCGAGTGAGCTCAAAAATACCTAGGTCTTTAATAAAATCAGGAGCTTTTACTCCTGCAGCCCAAAGCATAATATCGGCATTAATGTGCTCATCGTCTTTGGTAATGAAGCCGTGCTCGGTGGCCTCTTTTACTTGCGTTTGTTCGCGTACATTAACCCCTAATTTTAGCAGCTCGCGCTTGGCACTAACGGCAATGCGCTCGGGAAGTGCGGGTAAAATGCGTGGCCCGGCTTCAATTAAATGAATATGTAAACGTTTGGACGACATATTAGTTAAGCCGTATAGCTTTAATAACTCAGAAACATGATACAACTCAGCCGAGAGTTCTACACCGGTTGCGCCGCCGCCCACAATGGCAATGTTTAAAGATTGTTGTTGATTGTCGTCTTGGTGCAAGCGGGTAAAGCTGTCGAGTAACGAATGCTGAAAGCGCTCTGCTTGCTGATTAGAATCTAAAAAATAGCAATGCTCTTTTATACCAGGGGTATTAAAGTCGTTACTTACGCTGCCTATGGCAATAACAAGATGGTCGTAGCGCACGTTGCGCTCGGGTAAAATAGTGTGGCCTAATTCGTCATAAAGTGGTGCGAGGGTAATGGTTTTATTGCTTTGGTCAATATTACAAAATGTACCAAGCTGAAAGCGATAATGATGTTTAGCAGCATGAGCGCTGTACACTACGCCATCTAAATCTGGGTCAATAGAACCGGTCGCTACTTCGTGCAGTAACGGCTTCCATATGTGGGTGCGGTTTTTATCTATGAGTAGTATGTCTGCGTGTTTTTTCTTTCCTAGTTTATGTCCTAGTTGGGTTGCAAGCTCTAATCCGCCAGCCCCACCGCCAATAACGACGACTTTAGGTGTGGTAATATTCATAACGCTGCCTTTAAAAATAATATACCCAAATAATCTATGTAGAATTATTTTTTTGAGGTTACTTGGGTATGAATCAAGTTATTTTGGCAAAGGCTAAACTCGTTATTTATATGGCTATATTCTGCGCCTAAATAAAGGATGTGTCAGCAAAAAATAATGAATAAGTTATACTCACACTTTTAAAGCTAAATAGTGTGTATTTTTATACTTACTTAGGTTTTACCGTGTAGGAATATTTTTCCTTTTGAGGGAAATATTTAAACAGGATATTTTATGACCCCTTCATTAATTCAATCACTTGAGCAACACTTTGGCTTTAATCAGTTTAGAGGCGGGCAGCAGCAAACCATAGAGCAGTTGTTAAATGGGCAATCGTCGTTGGCAATATTCCCAACTGGCTCGGGTAAGTCTTTGTGTTATCAATTAACCGCGTTGCATTTACCGCATTTAACCTTAGTGGTGTCGCCATTATTGGCATTGATGAAAGATCAAATTAGCTTTTTAAACAGCAAAGGTATTTATGCTGCCAGCCTTGATTCGAGCCAAGACCAAATGCAAAGCAGCACAGTAATGAACGATGTTCGCAGCGGTAAAGTTAAAGTGTTAATGGTGTCGGTTGAACGCTTTAAGAACGAGCGTTTTAGAGAGTTTATTAATCAAATAGCAGTGTCTATGTTGGTTGTTGACGAAGCGCACTGTATTTCTGAGTGGGGACACAACTTTAGACCCGACTACTTAAAACTACCACGCTACCGTGAAGAGCTTAATATTCCGCTGGTATTATTATTAACCGCCACCGCGACTAAAAAAGTAAAGCGCGATATGGCCGAGCGCTTTGCCATTGCCCCAGAATGCATTGTACAAACCGGTTTTTACCGCGCTAATTTAGACTTAAGTGTGCTGAGTGTAAAAACGGCGGATAAAAATACCGAGCTTGCTAACATTATTAGCGCACAAAATGGCCCAGGTATTGTGTATGTTACCTTGCAGCAAAGTGCCGAACAAGTGGCTAATATGCTAAGCAATCAAGGACTGCAAGCGGTGGCGTATCATGCTGGGCTTGAAGATACACTTAGATGGCAAATTCAAGATGACTTTATGGGTGGTAAAATTAATGTAGTAGTGGCTACGATTGCTTTTGGAATGGGCGTAGATAAAGCCGATATTCGCTTTGTTATTCATTACGACTTACCTAAATCGATTGAAAACTACAGCCAAGAAATAGGCCGAGCAGGGCGCGATGGTAACCCGTCACAGTGTTTTACCTTAGCCAACCTTGATGGGTTAAATACTGTAGAGAACTTTGTGTATGGCGACACCCCAGAGCTAAGCGGTATTGAGCATGTAATTAACGATATTCGTCAAAACCACAGCTCGCAGCAGCAATGGGAAATGCAAGAATATAGCCTTTCAAGCGACAGTAATATTAGGCAACTTGCGCTTAAAACTTTGTTAGTACAGCTAGAAATGCAAGGTGCAATTACGCCGCAATACGCTTACTACGCCGATTTTAAATATAAGTTTTTGGTTGATAAAAACGAGTTGCTAGGCCAGTTTGATGAGCAGCGCCAAGCATTTTTAACGCAAATATTTAGCCATACCGATTTTAAAAAAGTATGGGGCACGCTTAATTTTGATAGCCTGACACAAGCCGCGCAAGTCGATCGAAAACGAGTGGTTGCGGCGCTTGACTACTTAGCCGAAAAACAGCTTATTACTCTAGAAACCAAACGTATTACCCAAGTGTATAAAGTGCATAGTGAGGTGATAAACAACCCTGAACTTGCGCAGCAACTGCATGATTATTTTACCGATAAAGAACAAGCCGAAATAAAACGTATAGCTGCATTGGTACGCTTTTTTGAGTTGCAAAGCTGTTTAAGCTACAACCTTGCCCGTTATTTTGACGATCAAAATGCGCCCCAGCAATGCGGCCATTGCTCAGTATGCAGAGGCCACAGTGTTAAGCTTGAATATTCAGTGCAAGCAGATGTTGTTGATGAGAGTGTAATTTATCAAAAAGTAGATGAGTTTTTACAGCATCTAGCCAGTAAAGGCATTAATAACGTAGGTGTAGAAACCCAATGTCGCTTTTTAGCGGGCATGAGCGTGCCTTTATTTGCACGCAATAAAGTGCGCCAATTGAGTGGTTTTGCGCTGTGTGAAGCGATGCGCTACAGTGATATTAAAGCGAAATTACTGGCGCGTCAGCTAGCATAATATTAGCTAAATTTAACCTAGTTAGCCTTTAAAATAGCCCCTAGAGATAGATTTACTCTGCCGATTTGAGCTTAGTTGGTGTATCCTAGTGGCTTACTTTATTTTATTAAGCCACTATGCCTCAAATTGTTATTCCGGTTAAAAACCTCACCACCACCCCAGAGCCTGTTACGTGTGCTAATTGCCAAGCCTGTTGCTGCCAATTAGAAGTACGCATAGTGACAGATACCGGTGTGCCATTTCATTATATTGAATACGATAAATGGGGCAGCGAAGTAATGAAACGTGCCGATGATGGCTGGTGCCAAGCCCTCGATCGCAACACACTCATGTGTTCTATTTACGAAAACCGCCCGTTAGTGTGTCGCGAATTTGAAATGGCGTCGGATGAGTGTATTACCGAGCGCGAGCTAGGCGGAATTTAAATTATTACAGCAAACGTAAAAAGGGCCCAAGGCCCTTTTTAAATGTGTACTAATTTAATGTAATTGGTATAACTATAAAACTAATAGCAGCCGATTATTAATCGTATTTAGCTTCAAGCTCTTGTGCGGTATGAAATTTTTCATGGCTTTGTAATTGCTCATCGTACTTAACTAGGTTTTTAAAGTGCGCTAGTTGACCTGAGTTTTTAACAATTTCGACAATAAACGACATCATAAAATCGGCGCCGGTTAGGGTGTCGCCTACTAAGTAACGTTTGCCTGCTAGGCGATCGTTAAAGTAGCTTATTACTTTAGCTGTTTCGGCGTCGGCGTAACCTTCTAAAAACTGGGTTTTAGCGCCATCTTTTAATACAAACATTTTAAGCAGCAGCGGTAAAATAGCTGAGCTTTCGGCAAAGTGTAGCCATTGCTGATAATCAACATAATCGCTAGTGCCTGCTTTAGGTGCAAACTTTCCGTTACCGTATTTAGTAATGAGGTAATCGGTAATTGCGCCCGACTCGGCAACAATAATCCCATCATCTTCTATCACCGGCGACTTACCAAGCTGATGAATATGTTTAAGTTCATCTGGGGCTAAAAAAGTGTCTTTATTACGTTGGTAAGCAACTATTTCATAATCTACGGCTAATTCTTCTAGTAACCAGATAATACGTTTTGAGCGTGATTTATTTAAATGATGTAGCTTGATCATAGTAATCCTTGTTGCGTTGCTACTTTATATAGACAGCAACGCATTAAATTTAAAGTGGGCTGTTAATTTTAACTACGGTTTTACCGAAGTTTTTTCCGCTGATCATATCGTTAAAGGCAGTAATGGTATTTTCGATGCCCTCTACCATATGTTCGCGGTATTGAATTTTTCCATCTTGTAGCCATTGCTGCATAGCGGTTGCAAACTCATCATAACGATGGCCATAATCGTCAAAAATAATAAAGCCTTGCATTTTAATACGCTTAGAGAGTATTTGCCCCATTAGCATACCCAAACGATCAGGGCCTTCTGGTAAGCTAGTTGCGTTATACTGCGACACTAAACCACACACAGGTACGCGTGCTGATGTATTGAGAAGTGGCAATACGGCGTCGAATACCTTTCCGCCCACATTTTCATAATAAACATCAATACCGTTATCACAGGCTTGTTCAAGTTGCTGTGCAAAATTATCTGCTTTGTGATCAATACAGGCATCAAAACCTAATACTTCTACTGCGTGCTTACATTTTTCACTGCCACCGGCAACGCCGACGACTCTACAGCCTTTAATTTTTGCAATTTGGCCAACGGTAGCGCCCACAGGGCCTGTTGCTGCAGCAACGACCACGGTTTCACCTGCTTTAGGTGCACCAATATCAAGTAATCCCATATAAGCGGTAAAGCCCGGCATTCCCATAATACCTAGTGCATACGAAGGATTAGCAGGCTCTTTGCCTAATTGCATTAACCCTTCGCCGTTGCTAATAGCGTAGTCTTGCCAACCAGTGTAAGCCAATACCCATTCGCCTTCGCTAAAGGAGTCGTTTTTAGACTCTTGAACTTGGCATACAGTTGCCCCAACCATCACGTCGCCAACATTTACTGGGTCGGCATACGATTTAGCGTCGCTCATGCGGCCACGCATGTAAGGGTCAAGGGATAAGTAAATGGTACGCAGTAATACTTCACCATTTTTTAATGGCGGCAGCTCTAGTGTTTTTAATGCAAAGTTTTCATCGGTAGGAGCACCGTGTGGGCGTGATGCTAACGTGAGTTGTCGACTGGTTACTGACATATAAAATCTCCAATAGATGAGTGAACTACTTTGATCTGAATGTTTTAGTTTGTGTTTAAAGCAAAGTTGAAACTAAACAATAATGCGCAGATAAGTAGTAAGAAACCTGAGCTCCGGATAATAAACTTATCTCAAGCAGCTATTTTCAGCGCTAACTGCGTTGAATTTACTTGCAATAGGCCAGCTATTGACGCGTAAATTCGCCTTGTTTTCACTGAAAACCTCTGG